>JADLCO010000059.1 GCA_020847115.1 Pseudomonadales bacterium
ACCGGCCATTCCGATGCCGCACTCAAAGTAGTCGAGGAAATCGAAGCGGCCGGCGGCACGGCGATGTCCAACGGCGGCTCGGTTACCGAACTGGCGCAGATGGAAGAGATGGTCGCCAAGGCCAAGGAAGCCTGGGGCACCGTCCATATCCTCATCAACAACGCCGGCATCCTGCGCGACAAGTCCTTCTCCAAGATGGACATGGCCGACTTCAAACTGGTCATGGACGTGCACCTGATGGGCGCGGCCTACTGCTCCAAGGCAGTGTGGGAGATCATGAAGGCGCAGAACTACGGCCGCATCGTGATGACGTCTTCTTCGAGCGGCCTGTACGGCAATTTCGGCCAGGCCAACTACAGCGCCGCCAAGCTCGCCGTGGTCGGCCTGATGAACACGCTGGCCCAGGAGGGCGAGAAATACAATGTGCGGGTCAACTCCCTGGCGCCGGCGGCGCTGACGCGGATGACCGAGGACATCATCCCCGATCCGCGCGCGGCGGCCGTCATGCAGCCCGAGCCGGTCAGCGCCGGCGTGCTGGTGCTGTGCTCCGAGGACGCGCCCAACAAGTTCATTCTCTGCGCCGGTGCCGGCGGTTACGCCAGCGCCCATCTCTACGAGACTCGGGGCATCTATCTCGCCGACCCGACGCCGGAAGCGGTGCAGGAGCACTGGGCGCAGCTCGACGATCCCCAGGGCGAGGAGCGCCTCTCCGGCGCCCTCAAGCAGACCGAGAAATTCATCGGCTACGCGCTCGCCGCGCAGAAATCATCCTGATTCCACGTATCGAGGAGCACTGACATGAGAGAAGCCGTCGTCGTTTCATCCGCCCGTACCCCCATCGGCCGCGCCTATCGCGGCCTGTTCAACGACACCGCCGGCCCCAGCCTCGGCGCCATCGCCATCCGCGCGGCGGTCGCCCGCGCCGGGATCGACCCCGCCGAGGTCGACGACGTGATCATGGGCTGCGCGCTGAGCCAGGGCACCACCGGCTACAACATCGGCCGCTGTGCCGCGCTCGCCGCCGGTCTGCCGGTGACCGTGAGCGGCATGACCATGGACCGCCAGTGCTCGTCCGGGCTGATGGCCATCGCCACCGCCGCCAAGCAGATCGTCCACGATGGCATGAACATCGCCGTCGGCGCCGGCATCGAATCCATCAGCCTGGTGCAGAACGAGCACCAGAACCGCCACCGCGCCCAGGACCCGGACCTGATCGCGCTGCACAAGCACATCTACATGCCGATGCTGGAAACCGCTGAAGTGGTCGCCAAGCGCTACAAAATCGGCCGCGAGGCCCAGGACGAATACGGCCTGCAGTCCCAGCAGCGTACCGCCGCAGCGCAAAAGGCCGGCATCTTCGCCGACGAGATCGTCGAGGTGACCGCCAATGTGCGCCTGGTGGACAAGGCCACCGGCAAGGAGGCGATCGAGACGCGCACGCTGGCGCTCGACGAGGGCAACCGGCCTGACACCACCGCCGCCGGGCTGGCGGCGCTGAAGCCGGTGTTCGAGGGCGGCGTGATCACCGCCGGCAATGCCAGCCAGCTGTCCGACGGCTCCGCCGCCTGCGTGCTGATGGAGCGCAAGCTCGCCGAACAGCGCGGCCTGGAGCCACTCGGCATCTACCGCGGCATCGCCGTGGCCGGCTGCGAGCCTGATGAAATGGGCATCGGGCCGGTGTTCGCCATTCCCAAGCTGCTCAAGCAGCACGGGCTGAAGATCGACGACATCGGCGTCTGGGAGCTGAACGAGGCCTTCGCGGTGCAGGTGATCTACTGCCGCGACAAACTGGGCATCCCCGATGAGCGGCTCAACATCAATGGCGGCGCCATCGCCATCGGCCATCCCTACGGCATGAGCGGCGCGCGCATGGTCGGCCACGCTCTGCGCGAGGGCAAGCGCCGCGGCGAGAAGTACGTGGTGATCACCATGTGCGTCGGCGGCGGCATGGGCGCGGCGGGCCTGTTCGAGGTCGCCTGAGCGCACTGCTCGGGAACGCGCGACGGGGGGCAGCTGCCCCCCGTTTTATGTTTGGGGCTTGCCGGTGTCGTGGAAGCGCTCGGCGAAGCGCCGCGCGCGGCGGTAGGGGAAGACGTCGACGATCTTGCCGGCCCGGATCTCCTCCTGGATGCCCCACCAGAATTCTGGGGTATAGATGTCGCCGTGCAGTTCCTCGAACACCTGGCGCGCCGCCGGGTTGCCGGAGAAGAACAGCCGGAACTCCTCCGGAAAGATGTCGTTGGGGCCCACCGTGTACCAGGGCGACGGCGACAGCGCCTCCTCCTCGCTGCGCGGCGTCGGCAGGCGGCGGAAGTTGCAGTCGGTGAGGTAGCAGATCTCGTCGTAGTCGTAGAACACCACGCGCCCGTGGCGGGTAATGCCGAAGTTCTTGAGCAGCATGTCACCCGGAAAGATGTTGGCCGCGGCCAGCTGGCGAATGGCGTTGCCATATTCGTCGATGGCGCTGCGGGTGTCCTCCGGGCTGGCGTCCTTGAGAAACAGGTTGAGGGGAGTCATGCGCCGCTCGATGTAGAGGTGGCGGATGATCAGCCGGTCGCCGTCGACGTGCAGCTGCGAGAGCACCATCTCGCGCAGTTCGGCGAGCAGGTCCGGCGCGAAGCGGTGCAGCGGGAACGCCAGGTCGTGGAACTCCTGGGTGTCGGCCATGCGTCCGATGCGGTCGTGGCGCGAGACCAGTCGATACTTGTCGCGCACGATGTCGTGGGTGACCTCCTTGGGGTAGTCGAAGCGGTCGCGGATCACCTTGAACACGATGTCGTAGGAGGGCAGGGTGAACACCGTCATCACCATGCCCTTGATGCCCGGCGCGGTCACGAACCGGTCCTGCGAGCGCTCCAGATGCTGGACCAGCTCGCGGTAGAACTCGGTCTTGGCGTGCTTGATCAGCCCCAGGCTGGTGTAGATCTCGTAGTCGCCCTTGTGCGGCAGCAACTGCTTGAGGAACTGCAGATACTGGTGCGGGACCGCGGCGTCGACCATGAAGTGGGCGCGGGTGAAGCTGAAGATCACGCTCATCTCGGC
>JADLCO010000060.1 GCA_020847115.1 Pseudomonadales bacterium
CCGTGCCGCGCCGACGCCGACGAACATCTCGACGAATTCGGAGCCAGATATCGAAAAGAAGGGCACCCCCGCTTCGCCGGCGACTGCCCGCGCCAGCAGGGTCTTGCCGGTGCCGGGCGGGCCGACCAGCAGCACGCCCTTGGGGATGCGCGCGCCCAGGCGGCCGTAGTCGGCCGGGCGCTTGAGGAAGCCGACCACCTCCTGGAGCTCCTGCTTGGCGTCGTCGACGCCGGCGACATCGGCAAAGGTGACCCCGGTGTTGGACTCCACATAGACCTTGGCGCGGCTCTTGCCGACGCTCATGAAGCCACCCATGCCCTGCTGGCGCTCGGCCAGGCGGCGGAACACGAACAGCCAGACCGCGGCCAGCACCAGTACCGGCAGGATCCAGGACAGCAGGTCGCGGAAAAAGGTGCTCTCGATGATCCGGGTGTAGGGCACGCCATAGCGATCCAGCCGCGCGGCGAGATCGGGTTCGACGCGGGGCGTGACCAGCGCGGTCTTGCCGCCGGTACCGGGCACCGCCAGGCGCCCGGTGAGGGTGCGGTCGGAGACCACGACCTCGGCGATGCGGCCGTCGGCGAGCGCCTTCTCGAATTCGTTGTAGGGCACCATTTCCAACTGCCGGCTCTGGTGCCACCAGCTCTGCCCGATCAGCAGCAGCACCAAGGCGAGGAGCCAGTAGGTGGTGTGCCAGCGCAGCCGCGGTTCCATGGTGCCTCCTCAGCTGCCGGCTTGCAGGGTTACCGGGATTTCCACCCGCGAACCCTCCCGGATCACGGCGAGGGTAATGGTGGCGCCGACCTCCTGGTCGTCGAGGCGGCCCAGCAGCTCGGCCACCGTCGCCACCGGCCGCCCGGCCACGGCGACGATGATATCGCCGGGCGCGATGCTGCCGTCGCGACCCACGCGGACGCCGCGCAGACCGGCGCGGGCCGCCGCACCACCGTCTTGGACGGAGAGGATCACCACCCCGCGCACCCCGAATGCCGGCTGCAGGCGCCGGTTCCAGTCCTCATCGACCTCGACGCCGAGGGTCGGGCGCTGATAGCTGCCGAAGGTGATCAGCTGTGGCACCACTCGGTTCAGGGTGTCCACCGGCACCGCGAAACCGATGCCGGCGCTGGCGCCGCTGGGGCTGTAGATCGCCGTGTTGATGCCGATCAGGCGGCCGGCGGAATCGAGCAGTGGGCCGCCGGAGTTGCCCGGATTGATCGCGGCATCGGTCTGGATCAGGTGCTGCACCAGGTTTTGGTTCTCGCCCGGGAGCGAGCGATCGAGCGCCGAGACGATGCCCGTGGTCAGCGTCCAGTCGAGCCCGAAGGGATTGCCGATGGCGAACACCTTCTGGCCCACGCGCAGGTCGGCACTGCTGCCCAGGGGCAGCGCCGGCGGTGGTCGTTGCCCGAAATCGATGCGCAGCACCGCGAGGTCGTGGGCGGGGCTGGCGCCAGTCAGCGCGGCGCGATGGTCGCTGCCGTCGGCCAGCCGCACCCAGGCTTCGGAGGCCCCGCTGACGACGTGGAAATTGGTGACGACGTGGCCGGCCTCGTCCCAGATGAAGCCCGAACCGGTGCCGCGGGGCACGGAAAACACGTTGCGGGTCCAGAAATCCCGCACCTGCTCGCGGGTGGTGATGTAGGTCACCGAGCCGCGTGCGGCCTCGAACAGGGCGATGGTGGCCGCTTCCTCGGTGCCGAATGCGCCTCTGGGCACGACCGGTCGCGGCTCGGGCGTGCTGTTCCGCCCGCGGGGGACATCGACGGCGAAGCCGGCGCCCAGCAACAGGGTTGCGGCCAGGATGGCGGCGAGACGGGAGTTGCGGGCGGGCGGCATCGGACCGCGTTCAGTCGACGGAGAGGCCGGCCCGCCGCAGCCGGGCGCGCAGGCGTTCCAGTTCTTCGAGCAGGTCGGCGACCAGGGCTGCCAGTTCGGGAACGGCGTCGAAATCGCGCTCCAGGGCGCGGATGCGGCGCAGACGGAGCAGATCGGTGCCGCTGAACCGCCAGTGCGCGGGGTCGGCGCCCGGCAGCTCTCGCGCCAGCACGTCGTGGACGCGGGCCACCACCCAGTCGATTTCGGCGCGGCAGCCGGCAGCCATTTCTTCCAGCGTCAGCCGAGTTTCCTCCACCAGTTGCGCAACGATGGGGTCGGTCATGGCTCAGCTCCCGGTGTGCTTGCGGGGGTCGAAGGCCAGCTCCCGCGCCATGGTTTCATAGAGTTCGCGGGCGCGCGGCGTGTCGGCCGGCGGCAGCTGGATCTCCAGCACCAGATAGAGGTCGCCCGGCGGTTTGCCGGGAAGGCCGCGGCCGCGCAGGCGCAACTTGCGCCCGCTGCTGGAGCCTGGAGGTATCCGCACTTCCACGCTGCCGTCGGGCACTCGCGTCTTGACGGTGGCACCCAGCGCTGCCTCCCAGGGCGTCACCGGCAGGGTGGCGTAGACGTCGCCGCCTTCGACCCGATAGCGCGGGTGGGGCTCGAAGTGCACTTCCAGGTAGAGATCGCCGGGCGGCGCACCGCCCACTCCCGGCGCGCCCTGGCCGGCGAGGCGGATCACCTGGCCCTCGCGGACGCCCTTGGGGATGCGCACCTCGAGGCTGTGCTCGGCCAGCACCACCCGCCCGCTGCGATCCTGGCGGGGACTGCGCAGGGTGATGGTGCGGGTGCCGCCCCCGTAGGCGGCTTCGAGGTCGAGCAGGATCTTGGCGTGGTGGTCCTCGCCGCGGGCGCCGAAGCCACGCCGGCCGCCACCGCCGCCCATGCGGCCGAACAGTTCGGCGAAGAAGTCGCTGAAGTCGGCGGCGTCCGCGGTCGCAAAGCCGCTGCCGCTGAATTCGAAGCCGCTGTCCCAGCCGGGCGGCGGACGGAACTCCTCGCCGGGCCGGTAACCACGGCCCAGTTGATCATAGGCGGCGCGCTTTTCCGGATCGGAGAGCACGGCATAGGCCTCGTTGACCTCCTTCATCCGTGCCTCGGCATCCTGCTCCTTGGAGACGTCGGGATGGTATTTGCGGGCCAGTTTGCGGAACGCCTTCTTGATGGCGTCGGCGCCGGCATCCCGGGGCACGCCCAATATCTGGTAGTAATCCTTGAATTCCACCGCCGGCGAACCTCTCGTGAGCGGTCGTGAATGGGGCCGGCCGGGGGCCGGCATCGCGACTGTAACCAATGGGGTCCGCCGGCGGGAAGTCAAGTTCTTGAAATTCTTTCGGCGTACACAATATCTACCTGCGATGACGCAACGCTGCGTCACCTGCAAGCACCAGGGTTCATATGGAGGATCCGCTATGAGCTTTTCGTTTTTGTCCCGCGACGTCTTTTCCGATCTCGAACGGCTGCACCGGGAATTGCAGCAGGCGTTCGAGGGCGGCCCCAGCATTCGCGGTGCCAGCCGCGGCGGCTTCCCCGCGGTCAATGTCGGCAGCACTCCACAGAGCATCGAGCTGTACGTCTATGCCCCGGGGCTCGACCCCGCGGCCATCGAGGTCAACCTCGAACGGGGCACCCTCACCATCGCCGGGGAGCGGGCGGCCTCGGTGCCGGCCCCAGGCGACAAGGCGGTGATCCACATCAACGAGCGCTTCGCTGGCCGCTTCCGGCGCGCCGTGGGCCTGCCCGACGACATCGATCCGGAGGGAGTAAGCGCCGATTACCGTGACGGAGTGCTGCACGTTTCCGTCAAGCGTCGCGCCGAGGCGCTGCCGCGCCGCATCGCGGTGCAGTGAGTCTGTACGAGTCGATCATCCGAATGGAGGAGGAAATCGCCATGACTGACCAAACCAATGTAGCAACCCGTGCCTCCGGAACTCCGGCTGCCACCCAGGCGCCGGCGCTGCTGCCTGCCGTGGATGTGGTCGAAGATGCCGCCGGCATCACCCTCTACGCCGACCTCCCGGGCGTGCCGCGCGACCGGCTTGACCTGCAGATCGATGCCGATACCCTGGTGATCCAGGGCGAGGCGCAGGTGGAGCTGCCCGAGGGCCTGGAGGCCAAGCACGCGGAAATCACCGTGCCGCGCTTTCGGCGCGCGTTCACGCTATCCCGTGAACTGGATACCGCGAAGATCACCGCGCAACTGCACCAAGGGGTGCTGACGCTGCGCATTCCCAAGGCGGAGCACGCCCAGCCGCGCAAGATCGAGGTGCGCGGCTGACCATTCGGGGCCCCGCACCGCGGGGCTTTCCGTTTTCTGCAGAGGAGATGGGTCGTGAAGTTCGACGATCTCAAGCACGGTTTCAGCAACATCTGGGATTCGATGGCGGAGGGTTGGCAGCGGCTGCGTGAGGGCGCCGTCGGCGCCCTGACCCGGTTCCGGCCCGGCGAGCGCAGTGCCATGCCCGCCAGGAGCGAGGTGGATGACACCTTCTATTGGCCTTCGCACGGCTGGTCGCTGCTGGGCGGCGACCTGTTCGAGGACGACCAGCGGCTGGTGGTGCGGCTGGAGATTCCCGGCATGGACAAGGGCGATTTCGACATCGAAGTGCAGGACGATCTGCTGATCGTCCAGGGCGAGAAGCGCTTCGAGAACGAAAGTACCCAGGGCCGCTACCGGCTGCTGCAGTGTGCCTACGGCAGTTTCCGCCGCGCGGTGCCCTTGCCCACCCGGGTGCTGGCCGACCAAGCCAAGGCCAGCTACCGCGACGGGGTATTGCGCATCGAGCTGCCGAAGGCGGAGCAGAGCACGCCGCGCAAGATTGCGCTGGCGGTGGATTGATGGCTCAGGGGTTGCCGCCGGTTGCGGCCAGCACCGGCTGGACCGGCGGCGGCTCGCCCGCGCCCAGCCGGGCGGCGAACTCGGGATAGCGGAACAGGCTGCTGGTCGAGCGGGGATCGAGCAGCAACACCGCCTGGCGACCGCGGCGCTGGGCGAGTTCGATGACCAGGCTGCCCGCGAGCGCCTCCCGAGCGACGGCGGCGCTGGCCACCAGGGTGGCGCGTCCGCCAGCCGCGGTGGGCAGCTTGAAGTGCTGTTCCAGCACGCGGTAGCCGCGCGGAGCGCCCAGCTGCCGGTAGGCGATGCCCTGGGCGTCCAGTACCGGGCGGATCAGATCCCGGGCCGCGGTCACCAGGTAGGCGGGGGGCGGCGCCACGGCGTCTGCCAGGGCGACCCGGCGGTGGTCCGCGAAGTGGTGCATCACCAGCTCGCGCGTATCCCGGCGGCGCAGGCCGATGGCGATGCGCGGGTGATCGCGGTCCGGCTGGTAGCTGGCGTGGAGCGCGAAATCGCCGCGCACCGGCTGCGCCGTTGCCGCCCGGATCGCGGCCCGCCGGCTGTGGACCACCGCCAGAAAGGCGTGCAGACAGTGCAGCTGCCGGGCTTCGCGCGCGGCGATGTTCCGCCACGTGGGGTACTCGAACTCGCCCGAGTCAAGCCGAGTTTCCACCAGGATGGACACCCGGTTCTGCACGCCCGCGGTGTTGCGGAAGTTGCGCAGGGTCAGGCCGCCATTGGTGATCGGCTGGCGGGTACTGGTGATTTCGCCGATGTAGCGCTGGGCGGCGATGCCGTTTGCCGCGGTCGCCGCCAGCAGCGCCGGCAACAGTTCGCTCTCGCCGAGTTCGCGCACCGGCGTCGGCACCCCCGGGTTGTTGGCGGTCTCGAACTGGATCTCGAAGTCGGTGAGCCAGCCCTCGATGCCCAGGGACTTGCGTTTGAGCACCGCCGATTCGTGGCTGTCGAGCACGGCGTCGGGTTCATAGCGCGCCAGCGCTTGGAGCAGGGCGCGCGTTTCCGGCTCGCGGGCGCGCACGAAATCGGTGTTGAGATTGACGCCGTTGGCATTGGCGCGCCGGCCCAGGTCGCGCCCGTCGGGATTGGCATTGGGCACGAGCACCACATCTAGCTCTTGGAGCCAGGGCCGCAATTCACCCAATGCCAGTTCCCGCGCCAGGCGCAGCAGCGCTTCGGCCCCGGCCGGTTCGGCGGCGCCGTGCTGGGAGCCGACGATCAGCACGCGCAGCGGGTTCGCCGCCCCGTTTGGCTCTCGCAGTACCAGCGCCTCGATGGGCCGCTGACGAACGGAATGACCGAGCACCTCAAGCCGGGCGATGTCCGACGCCGCTGTGATCGCCGCCAGGTCGGCGCTGATCTCCGCCGAGCTGCTGATGCGGCTGTAGCCGTTGCGCTGCAGCGGCGGGTCGCCGGGGAACGGCAGGGCCTGTGCCGTCAGCATCGGCAGCCAGATCGGTAGCCATGGGAGCCATGGGAGCCACAGAAGGTGCCGGGCCAGGCGCGGCATCCTGGAGCTGGGCAAATGGAGCATCCCGGTGTCAGTCAGCGTCCGGATGGGGGGCGGCGGACAGTCGCTCGGAGGCGAGCCGGCAGCCTTCCGCGGGGCGAAACAGTTCGCGGAGCAGATAATCGCGGAAGTCTTGCGGATAGTCCTGGAGCGCCAGCGCGCGTTCCATGCACAGCAACCAGGCATCCCGCTCCGCCGCGCCGATGGCGAGATGGGCGTGAGCGCTGGGGATGTGAATGGAGCCGTATTTTTCCCGGTACAGCTTGGGTCCGCCCAGCCAGCCGCACAGAAAGCGGTGCAGCTTGTCTGCGGCCGCGGTGAGATCGGCGGGATGCATGGCGCGGATCACCGCGGCTTCGGGCAGCGTATCCATCATCCGGTAGAAATCGTCCACCAAACGCCGCAGACCCTCGATGCCACCCGCGGTGCGGAAGGAGGTATCGCCGTCGCCATAGACCGGAGTGGCGGTGGAGGTCATCACAGGTTCCTCGCAGAGTTCTCTCTCTTGCTGCTACAGCCGCTCGGCCAGTTCGGTACCGGCCGCGATGGCGGCATAGGCATCCAGTTCCGCGGCCTGGCGGGCGCCGCCGATCATCTGGACGTGCGCATGGCCGTCGGCGAGCCCAGCGCTGAGTTCGTCGAGGGGGTCCTGCCCGGTGCAGAGCACGATGCTGTCCACCGCGAGCAGCCGGTCCTCACCGTTGACCTGATAGTGCAGGCCGGCGTCGTCGATGCGCTGGTAGCTGGCGCCGGGCACGAATTGAACCCCACTGGCTTCCAGTTCCGCGCGCAACACCCAGCCGGTGGTCAGCCCCAGGCTGCGGCCCATGGCGCCGGGCTTGCGCTGCAACAGGGTGATCTCCCGTTGTGGTGGCGGAAACTTCGGGCCGCCGGGCAGCAGGCCACCCGGGGACTGCAGGCTGGTATCCACGCCCCATTTGGCGAGAAAGGTCGTGGTGTCGGGCGCCGCTTCGCGCGGGCCATGGGCGAGCAGCACGGCGGCGTCGTAGCCGATGCCCCCGGCACCCAGGATGGCGACCCGCCGGCCCGCCGTGCGGCGGCCGGTAATGAGATCCACGTAGGGGATCACCGAAGGGTGATCGACGCCGGGGATGTCCGGCACCCGCGGCTGGATGCCTGTAGCGATCACCACCTCGTCGAAGCCTGCGCTCTGCAGTTGATCGGCAGCGACGCGGTGATTGAGCCGTACCTCGACGCCGTGCTCCCGGAGCTGGTTGCGGAAGTAGCGCAGCAGTTCGTTGAACTCGGTCTTGTCGGGGATGCGCCGGGCGAGATGCAGCTGGCCGCCGATGTCGGCACCGGCCTCGAACAGGGTCACCCGGTGGCCGCGGCGGGCGGCGGCAATGGCGGTGGCGAGCCCGGCGGGGCCGGCGCCGACCACCGCCACCTTGAGCGCCCGCGCCGTTGGCGTCCGGGTTTCGAGATCGAATTCGCGGCCGGCGTCGGGATTCACCAGACAGCTGGTGGGTTTGCCCTTGAAGATGAAATCGAGGCAGGCCTGGTTGCAGCCGATGCAGGTGTTGATGGTCTCGGGCCGGCCGGCCTGCACCTTGGCGGCGAATTCGGGGTCGGCGAGCATGGCGCGCGCCAGCGACACCAGCTGGGCATCGCCGCTGGCGATGATGTCCTCGGCCACCTCCGGAGTGTTGATGCGGTTGGAGGCGACCACCGGCACCTGGACGTGGTCGCTGATGTTGCGCACCGCAAACCGCCAGGCGCCGCGGGGCACCATGTAGGCGATGGTGGGGATGTGCGCCTCGTGCCAGCCGATGCCGGTGTTGAACAGGGTGACGCCGGCGCGCTCCAGGGCCTGGGCCAGTTCGACGATCTCGGCGCCGGTGCTGCCGTCCTCCACCAGATCGATGCAGGAGATGCGGTACATGAGGATGAAGTCCGGCCCCACCCGCGTGCGGATGCGGCGCACGATTTCCAGCGGGAAGCGCATGCGGTTGTGGTAGCTGCCGCCCCAGGCGTCGCTGCGGTTGTTGGTGCGGCGCGCCAGGAACTGGTTGATCAGGTAACCCTCGGAGCCCATCACCTCCACGCCGTCGTAACTAGCTTCACGCGCCAGCGCGGCGGTGGTGGCGTAGTCATCGATGTAGCGTTCGATTTCGTCGTTCGCCAACACCCGCGGCACGCGCGGGTTGATGCGCGAGCGGATATCGGACACGCCGACGATGCCGGCATCCTTGGCGTAGCGGCCGGTGTGCAGAATTTGCAGCAGGATCTTGCCGCCCTCGGCGTGGACGCGCTCGGTGATCCGGCGGTGGTTAGGGATTTCCACGCTGTGGTTGAACGTGGGCCCACCTTCCTCGATGCGGCCGGTCTCGTTGGGGGCGTAGCCGCCGGTGACGATCAGCCCGGCACCACCGCGGGCGCGAGCGGCGTAGAAAGCTGCGAGGCGCTCGAACGGGCGGTCGAGCAGTTCGAGCCCGGAGTGCATCGAACCCATCATGATGCGGTTGCGCAGCCTGGTGAAACCCAGGTCGAGCGGGGCGAGCAGGTGGGGAAAGTGCATCGGGGGCTCCGGCGGTCGAGGGCGGCGCGGGGATGATACTGCAGCCGGCGGCGCTGCGGGGTCGACCGCGCGCCCTACAATGGCAGCGAGCGCGGCGTGGCCGGAGATCATGACAGTGGCGTGGGAGCAGTGGCAGTGGTGGTTGCTGGAGGCACTGTCTCTGGTCGGCCTTGCGGCGGCCTGGCATGCGCTGCTGCACAAGCGCGACCCCCGCGCCGCCTTCGCTTGGATGCTGGTCACCCTGGCGCTGCCGTTCCTGGGCGTGCTGCTCTACCTGCTGTTCGGCATCAACCGCGCCCAGCGGCGGGCGCGCCGGCTTCGCGTCCGCCAGCCATCGGCATGGGTTCCGCCATCGGCGCGAGTGTGCGACCAGGATCGCGACGCGACCGGGCCGCTGCCCGATCTGGCCCGTGCCGGGGCCGCGGTCACCAAGGCTCGGCTGTGGCCGGGCAATGCGCTGGAGACCTTTCACAATGGCGATCAGGTCTATCCGGCGATGCTGGCGGCGATCCGGGCCGCCGATACCGCGATCGATCTGGCGACCTACATCTTCGAGAACAACGGCCTCGGCCGCGAAGTCGCCGATGCCCTGATCGATGCCCGGATCCGCGGCGTCCGCGTGCGGGTACTGATCGATGGCATGGGCGAGTGGTATTCCCGCGGCATCGGCCGCCGTCTGCAGCGCGGCGGAGTGGAGGTGCGCCGCTTCAATCCGCTGCGTCTGCTGCCGCTCAACCTCAATCTGAATCTGCGCAATCACCGCAAGCTGCTGCTGGTGGATGGCGGCATCGCCTTCACCGGCGGCATCAATATTGGCGATCGCCACCTGCTCGACCCGCCGCGCATCCGCCATCCGGTGGCCGATCTGCACTTCGCGCTGCGCGGGCCGGTGCTCGCCGATCTCCACGCCGCCTTCGTCGACAGCTGGATCCAGGCCGGCGGCGACGATGCGGTGCTGTCGGTGAATGGCGCGCCGCTGGGCGACAGCCTTTGCCGGGTGATCGCCGATGGCCCTGACGAACACATCGACCAGCTGGCGCTGGTGTTGCACGCGGCGACCGCCGCGGCCCGCTCCAGCCTGCGCCTGATGACGCCCTATTTTCTGCCGTCGCGGGAGCTGATCGCCGGCCTGCAGAGCGCCGCGCTGCGCGGCATCGCGGTCACGGTGCTGCTGCCCGGGCGCAGCAATCTGCCCTATGTGCACTGGGCGACGCGGCATCTGGTGGCGGACCTGCTCCAGCGCGGCGTGCGGGTCTGCTACCAGCCGCCGCCCTTCCACCACGGCAAGTTGTTGATCGTCGACGATGCCTATGTGCTGCTCGGCTCGGCCAACATCGATCCGCGCAGTCTGCGTCTCAACTACGAGCTGGGCGTGGAGGTGTTCGATGCGAACTTCGCACGGGATCTGGGGGACTGGTTCGATGGCCGCGTGGCGGCGTCCGCGCCGCTGTCCCTGGCGGCACTGGCGGCACGCTCCCTCGCGGTACGCACCCGCGACGCCCTGTGCTGGCTGGCGTCACCCTACCTGTGAGGCTTCACTCGCCGTGCGCGGCAGCCGCAGTCGGCGCCTTCTTCAGAAACAGGATCACGAACAGACTGAGCACGAAGGCAGAGCCGATCACGAAGAAGGCATCGTTGAACGCCATCACATAGCTGTCGCGGCGGGCAATGCCCGCAATCGCGGTAAGAGCCTGCAGCTGCGCCAGTTCGGGATCGGCGCCAAGGCTGGCGAAATAGCCGGTCATGGCCTGCAGGCGTTCCTGCGTCGCCGGATTGTAGAGCGAGACCGGCTCCAGGATGTGGTTGGAGTGAAAGTGTTCGCGCACCGAGACGAAGGTGGCGAGCAGGGCGATACCCACCGAGCCGCCCAGATTGCGCATCACGTTGAACAGCCCCGACGCCGAGCCCACCTGCTGTGGCTCGATCCCGGCGGTGCCGATCACTGACAGCGGGATCATGATGAAGGGCATGCCCAGACCGCGGATCACGTGGGGCAGCAGGATGTGGTCGTAGGCGTAGTCGGCGGTCATGTGGATGTTGAGCAGGCAGCTCAGCCCGAACACCCCGGCGCCGATGGCGAGCAGGATGCGCAGGTCCACGCGCTGCATCAGGCGCAGCACGATGGGTACCATCACGAGTTGCGGCAGGCCGATCCACATCATCACCTCGCCGATCTGCATGGCGTTGTAGCCGTGCACCTGGGTGAGATAGAACGGCATGATGAATACCGAGCCGTAGAGGCCGAGACCGAGCACCACGTTGACGATGTTGGCGAGCGCGAAATTGCGCCTTGCCATCAGCCGCAGGTTGATGAAGGGATCCTTGCGGGTCAGTTCGATGACGATGCACGCCAATAGGCTGATCCCGGCCAGCCAGGCGCCGCGGACGATGAATTCCGATTCCAGCCAGTCCTTGCGGTTGCCTTCCTCCAGCACGATTTCCAGGGCGCCCAGGCCGACGGCCATGGTGGCGATGCCCCACCAGTCACCTTTCCGCAGCAGGCCCAGATTGGTCGGGCTGGGTTTCAGGCCGCGCCAGAGGAGGAAGAGCATGATGCTGGTGGGGATCAGCTGCAAATAGAAGATCGTTTCCCAGCCGAAGTTTTCCGACAGATAGCCGCCCAGGGTCGGGCCGATGGTGGGCGCCTGAGTGGCGGTGAGCGCGAACAGGCCCATACCCACCGGCTGCTTTGCAGGTGGCAGCAGGGTGAGAATGATGGCGAAGGAGAGTGGAATCAGGGTGCCGCCGGTGAGTCCCGCGAGCGCCCGGAACACCAGCATGGACTCCAGATTCCAGGCCATGGCGCAGAGCGTGGTGAAGAACATGAACAGCACGGTATTGGCGAGGATGTAGCGGCGCAAGCCGAACACCTGGGTCAGCCAGCCGGTGATCGGGATCACCACGATTTCCGCCGTCAGGTAGGCGGTGGAGATGAAGGAGCCTTCCTCGAGGGTGGCGCCGAGCGCACCCTGGATATCCTTTAGCGACGCGTTGGTGATGTGGATGTTGAGCACCGCGATGAAGGCGCCCAGCACGCCGCCGAATACGGTGATCCAGGTGCTGGCCGGAACCCGCGCGGCGGCGGGCGCAGGCAGGGCTACGGGTACCGCTGCGTCGGCCATTCAGGTGTTCGTCCGCAACAGGGCGCTGCGAGAATAGCGGGGGGTGATGCGACGAGCGCTCAATGCGCCGCGCTCTGGGCCACCGGTTGCTCGGGTGCTTGGCGGGTGCGCAGATCGATGCTGGCGACGACCGACATGCCCGGCTTCAGCCGTTCAAGCAATGGTTGCCCTCGATCAAGCACTATCTTGACCGGCACCCGCTGCACGATCTTGGTGAAATTGCCGGTGGCGTTATCCGGCGGCAGCAGGCTGAACTTGGCGCCGCTGGCCGGGGAGAGACTTTCCACCACGCCGGCGAACTCCTGATCGGGAAAGGCATCGACCTTCACCACCGCGCGCTGGCCGGGCACCACCTCGGTGAGTTGGGTTTCCTTGAAGTTGGCAGTTACCCAGACGTCATCCAACTCGACCAGCGCCAGTTTGCGCGCGCCGACCAGGGCGTATTCGCCGACCTCGATCTGTTTGTTGCCGATCACGCCATTGGCGGGGGCGCGCACCTCGGTCAGGGACAGATTGATCTCAGCCGCCCGTAATTCGGCCTTGGCGGCATCGAGCGCCGCCTGCAGCTCCGCCGATTCCTCCGCGAGCACCCTGGACTTGGCGTTGGCCGCATCCAGCCTGGCGCGGTCGCGGCCTACGCCAGCCTCCGCGCTCTGCACGTCGATTTTGGCGTGGTCGTAGCGCTGGCGATCGGTGAAACCTTTCGCTTGCAGCGCTTCGGCACGGCTCAGATCCTGCCGTGCGCGGGTCAGCTGTGCGTTGCCGCTGTTGACTTCCGCTGCGGCTGCTACGATGTTCGCCTGCTGCTGGGCGATGCGGGTTTGGAGATGAGCCAGTTCCGCGGTGCGCTTGGCGACCTCGGCCTGTGCCCGGTCGCGTTGCGCGATGTAAGAATTCTGGGCGATGGCGAACAGCAGATCGCCCTTGGCCACCGCCTGGTTTTCGCGCACATTCACCACCGCGACCGGGCCAGGCACCCGGGCGCTCAGCGCGGTGATGTTGGCGGCGAGATAGGCGTTATCCGTGCTCTCCCAGAACCGGCCTTCCAGCCACCAGTGGGCACCGCCCGCGACGATCGCCACCAGAGCGCCGATGCCCACTACCATCATGATCAATTTGCGTTTCATCTGTTATCCGCTGTTATCGAAGTGGTAGCCGGGGGGCCATGCTGGCCCGGTCGCGCCCGGAGTTGGTTGCCGGAGCGGTCGCTGCGCGGAGCCATTGTCCGCCCCGGCGCAATACTGTACGGTACAGTACCAATGCGGCGCGATGCTGCGCAAGACGTCCAGCGTGACCGCCTGGACGGTGCGCGGTGGCGGTTCGCGAATCCCGGAGCAATGCATGGCGCAACATCTCCAACGGGGCGACCAGCGCCGCACCCACATCCTCGAGGCAGCGATCGCGGTATTCCTGGAGCAGGGTTACGCCGGCACCAGCGTCGATCGCATCGTGCAGCGCGCCGGCGGTTCCAAGGCCACCCTGTACCGCCATTTCAACAGCAAGGCTGACCTGTTTGCCGCCATCATCCAGGAACTGGTGGCGCAGATGACGGCGCCCATCGCCGGCCCGCGTGTCGGCGACACCGGCGGCCTGGCGGCCACGCTCGAAGACTTCGCCCGCACCTATCTGGACGTGCTGCTGGAACCGCGCAGCCTCGCGCTCTACCGCATGGTGATGGCCGAAGGTGCCCGCTTTCCCGACCTCGGACGCGTGTTCTTCGATCAAGGCCCCGGGCGCGTGGCCGCTCAGTTGGCGGATTACCTGCGCCAGTGCGGCCTGGGCGACGCCGGGACGTCAGTCGAATTGCTGGCCCGGGAATTTCTCAGTCTGGTGCGCTCCGACCTGCATCTGCGTGCGCTGCTTGGGGTCGGCTGTGCGGATTCGAGTCAGCGCAGCGAGATGGTTGAGCGTGCCATGGCAACGTTCATGAACCATTGTCTCGGCGAGACACCGGTGTAGCCGCCGGTGACCGCGTGTCTCGCGCTCTGTTTTGCGAACCGAGTCGTGGCGAGGATGGCGTACCGCTCGCAACAATGCCTGGGTCGGTACCAGTTCCGCCGGTAACGGCTATCGGCTTGAATAGCGTCTGGCACTTGATCGGACAACCTCGTGGATTTCGGCCGCTCAGATCACCAAGCGTTTGTCTCCACTGAACTCAGGGAAAGGATATGGCCACGCTGGTAATGATTGTGGCAGCCATCGGCGTGGCCGCGGCGGTCTGGTGGGCGCTGAGTGTGACGCGCGAGCGGAAGCCCGAAGCACCGGTCGCGCCAAGGCGCCGGGTGGCAATCCAGGTTGAACGGGATGTCGATCCGTTGACCGTTCAGGAGTCGCCGCTCCCGAAGGTTTCCGCCGGGGCAGCCGACGCGGCGGTGGCAGCAGAGCAGGTACCGTCATTGACCTTGCTGGACGACAAGTCTCTGACCGCGGAAGCGCGCGGGCACCTGCAAGCCCTTGTTGATACCTCCCCGCGACCGCGTCTGGTGCTCTTGCAGCTGCTACAGGGCGGTGGCGACCCGTCGGAATTGGCGCGGGTGGTTGCCGGAGATCCGACCACCGCAGCTCTGCTGTTGCGTACAGTGAACTCGGCGCAATTCCAGCTGACCCAGAAAATCGCCAGTGTGCAGCGTGCCATTACCTATCTCGGCGCCAACCTGGTTCGCGACATCGCGATCCGCAACGCGTTGGCTTTGCCGCAAGCGGCGGATAGCCTCCAGCAAGGCGTCCTCGAAACCCTCTGGAGCAACAGCTATCTGGCGAGCGCCATCGCCTTCGCGCTCGCTCAGCGATCACGTCTGAGTGGCCCGGCTGAGCTATCGACACAGACGTTACTGTTCGGTCTCGGTGATATCGCCCTGGTGACGCAGCAGCCGCAGCTTGCCGAGTTGTACCTCGAAGAAGCCGCACTGCACCAGCGCGTCGACCGGATTCAACGCGAGCTGGGCTGCAATGCAGCTCTGGCGGGAGCCCACCTGGGGCGGGCCTGGCAGTTGCCACAGGGGTTATGCCGTGCACTGGAGGCGAGCCTGCTGCCGTTGACCACCCCAGCTCAGGATCTGGAGGCCGAGCTGCTGCCCGGCGTGGCGCTTGGTTACTTCGCCAATCGCCTGGCGGAACAGCTGTCAAGGCAGGAAGTGTTCCAATTGCAGGCCGGGCTGGACTGCCTTCTGGACAGTACCGAGGCCGCCAGAATTCCGGAATATCTCGCTGCCGCCGGCTTGAGCAACGCTTCGGCGCTACTCGCCGATCCGGGGCTCAAGCGCCGCCTTTCCACGGTGTTCAGGAGTACCGGTGCGGGGTATGGCTCCGCACCGGCACGGTAAGTTTGCTCCCACTCAGGCGATGGGCAGCTTGAACAATTCCTTCACGTTATCGTGAACGATGGCATTGCGCTGGGCCTCGCTCAGGTGTGCCATCTGTCTGGTCAGGATCTGCTGCGAGCGCGGATAGGTGGAATCCGTGTGCGGATAGTCGCTGGCCCAGATCAGCCGGCCGCTGTCCGCGAGCGCCTTGTCGCCCACCAGGATTTCGGTCTGGTAGGCCGTGGCGTCGTCCTGGAAGGTGAACCAGATGTTGTTGGCGACATAGGTGCTCGGCGGCTTGGAGATGGTCCTTTCGAGGCCGGTGCCCAGGCGCTCGGCGGCATGGTCGGCGCGGTACATGTAGTGGGGCACCCAGCCGGCATCGCCCTCGGCCACCACCATGCGCAGCTTGGGATGGCGCTCGAAGACGCCGCCGAACACGAACACACCCATCACGTTCTGCACGCCGCGGATGATGTTCATGAAGCCGTTGGCGGGATGGCCGCGCTCGGCCTTGAAGGCGGTTTCGACGCCATGGTCGTTGGAGGTGAGGATGTGGAAGCAGATCGGCAGGTCGAGATCCACTGCGCATTCCCAGAGGGCATCGTAGTCGCGATGGTCGTAATCCTCGTGCTGGGGATTGCCGGTCATCATCATGCCCACCATGCCCATTTCCTTGGCGGCACGGAAGTCAGCAATGGCGCCATCCACGGATTCCACCGCGGTTTGGGCGAGCCCGAACAGGCGCTTGGGCGCGCCCGCGCAAAAGCTCTGCAACCAGCGGTTGTAGGCCTGGAAACAGGCCGACTTGTAGGCGAAATCCGGATGGCTGCACAGCACCATGCCGACCGATGCATAGATGATCTCGGCGCAGACGTTCTCCTCGTCCTGGATCGCGATGCGGGCGGTGGGATCCCAGCTGCCGCGGGCCAGATCGACAAAGCTGGCGCTGCGCTGGGCGCGTAGTTGATCGGGCGGAATTCCGGCCCCGGCGAGCAGGCCCAGCGGTAGCCCGTGCTTCATGCCCTCGATGACGAAGGTGTCGACGCCGTGCTTGTTCTTCTCGATCCGGGGCGCGGCGGCGCGGTACTTGGGCTCGATGAAATCGACGTAGCAGTTGGGCGGTTCGACGATGTGGGAATCGGCGGAGATCAGGGGTTTCATCTGCGGGTCCTCGGAGGGTGATGATGAATTGTTCGCGCCATGGGGCACGGGTGGCGAAGTCGGTATCGTCCGAGTTTACCACCGAGGCCGTTTGGGATCGGCGCGAATTGCGTTGATTTCGATCAGGTATAACCAAAGGTGACCTATAATCCGCAACCTTTGGCAACCACATGGTCCGCATCGACAGGAGTGCCATGAACGACCCTGAAGCCACCGTTTTCCTGGGTTCCGAAATCGCCAATGCACCGCCCGACCGGGCCGCCTTCCATGTCATCCCGGTACCCTTCGAGCGCTCGACTTCCTACGGCGGTGGTACCGCCGCCGGCCCCGACGCGATCCTCGAAGCCTCCTGGCAACTGGAGACCTGGGATGGCGAGAGCAATCCCTCGCTGCTGGGCATCCACACCCAGCCGGCGGTGTCCATCGGCAATGACGTCGAGGCAGTGATGGATGCCATCGCCGCCGCCACCGCCCGCGCGGTGGTGGCCGGCGCTCTGCCAGTGGCCATCGGCGGCGAGCACACGGTGACCTGGGGCGTGGCGAAGGGGTTGCTGCAAAGCGATATCGGACCCTTCGGCGTGGTGCAGATCGATGCCCATGCCGACCTGCGCGACCGCTACGAGGGCAATCCCTACAGCCATGCCTCGGTGATGCGGCGGGTGGTGGAGGCGGGCATCCCCCTGGTGCAACTTGGCGTGCGCGCTTGCTGCGAGGAAGAATTGCAGGCACGCCGGGATTTCAGCGTGCTGGCGTTGGACGCCCGCGAGCTGGTGGTCGGTAACCGCATGGCCGTCGAGCTGCCGACGGACTTTCCCGAGCAGGTGTTCTTCACCGTCGATGTCGATGGCCTCGACCCCAGCGTCTTTCCCAGCACCGGCACCCCGGTGCCCGGCGGGCTGGGCTGGTATCAGACGCTGGCGCTGTTCGAATCGGTGGCGCGCCAGCGGCACATCATCGGCTTCGATGTCATGGAATTCGCGCCCATTCCGGGCTTTCACGCCTATCAGTTCGCCGCCGCGCAATTGATCTACAAATTCATGGGGATCTGCCAGCGCATCCGGCCCAGCGGGCGCTGATGCCGCCCTTACAGACCGTTACCATGTGAGGCCCTATCAGCCCATAGGATATTGCGCGGATGAAGCTCGAAGGAATCAAGGTGCTCGACCTGTCGCTGTTTTTGCCTGGTCCGGCACTCACCCAGATGATGGCTGACCACGGCGCCGAGGTGATCAAGCTCGAACCCGCCAATGGCGGCGAGCCGAACCGCGAAATCGGTCCCAAGCGGGGCGGCGTGTCGGTGTATTTCGCCAATACCCATCGCGGCAAGAAGAGTGTGCAGCTCAACCTCAAGCATCCCGCCGGACTGGAAATGGCACTGCGCCTGGCGGCGCGCGCCGACGTGGTGATCGAGGCCTTTCGCCCCGGGGTGGTGGAGCGCCTGGGCATCGGCTACGAGGCGGTGCGGACGCGCAACCCGGGCGTGGTCTATGCATCGCTGTCGGCGTTCGGCCAGACCGGACCCTATGTGAAGAAGCCGGCCCACGATCTCGCCACCGAGGCCTATGCCGGCATCCTCAGCGTCAACCTGGGCTTCGACGGCAAGCCGGCGATCCCGGCGATTCCCAATGCCGACATGCTGACCTCGATGATGGGCCTGTCGGCGGTGCTGATGGCACTGCTGCGCCGCACGCAGACCGGGCAGGGTGACTACATCGACCTCGCCATGATGGATTCGCTGATCGCCAGCATCCCCAACAATCTCGGCAGCGTCTTTGCCGAGAAGAAACCGCCGGTGGTGAAGGATGAGCGCACCTGGGGCGGCTACGCCATGTACAACATCTACGAAACCGCCGATGGCAAGTACATCGTGCTCGGCGCCTCCGAGCTGCACTTCGCCAAAAATGTGCTGACCAAGATGAACCGGCTCGATCTGTTGCCGTTCTGCGAGCCGCCGCCGGGACCGACCCAGCAGCCGGTCAAGGACTTCTTCGCCGAGACCTTCAGGAGCAAGACCCAGGCGGAATGGATCGCCTGGTTCGCGGATGTGGACGCCGCCTTCGCCCCGGTCAACGATCTGCGCCAAGGGGTCGATGATCCGCAGATCCGCGCCCGCGAGATGATCGTCACCGACGCGGACGGCAATGAGCACATCGGTGTTGCCATCAAGTTCCGCAACGAACCCGGGCGCATCGACCCGCGGCCGCCGGGACTCGGCGAGCACAACGAAATCATGGCTCGGGAAGTGGGCTTCAGCGCGGCGGAAATCAGCACCATGCGAGAGCAGGGGGCGTTTGGGTGAGCGGTGCGGCGGCCTTGACAAGGCCGCCGTGCTCTCAGCGCATCGCCGGCAGGCCAGTGTGGGCGGTGAGACCGCCGTCGATGATGTAGGCCGCGCCGGTGATGAACGAGGCCTCGTCCGAGGCCAGGAACAGCACCAGATTGGCGATCTCGCGGGGCAGCCCGAGGCGGCCGATGGGGTGGGCCGCGGCCATGCGCTCGCGCAGCTTGGCCTGGGTTTCCGGGGGCAGGGTGGGCAGCCCAGCAGCGCTGCCCGAGACCAGCATGTGCGGCGTGGGCTGGCCGCCGCCGGTGAGGGCCTGGATGGCCGGGGTGTCGATGGCGCCCGGGCAGACGCAGTTCATGCGCACGTTCTTGGCGGCGTATTCGATTGCGGCCGAGCGGGTGAAGTTGATCACTGCCGCCTTGCCGGCGTTGTAGGCGGCCATGCCGTAGTCGCCCCGGGTGCCGGAGATCGAGGCGGTGTTGACGATAGCGCCGCCGCCCTGATCGATCATGATTGGCAGGGCGTACTTGGTGGCCAGAAAGGGTGCGGTGACATTCACCGCCAGGGTGCGGTTCCAACCCTCCAGGCTGAGGTTGGCGACCGCGCCCACCTCGGCTGCGGTGGCATTGTTGTGGAGGATGTCGAGGCGGCCGTAGGTCTTTACGGCGTGCTGGATCATGCCCTGCACGGCTTCGGGGTCGGTCACATCGGCGACGAAGTGGCTGGCCTCGCCGCCGCGCTCGCGCAGCTCCACCGCGACGC
>JADLCO010000061.1 GCA_020847115.1 Pseudomonadales bacterium
CAGTTTGAGCGACCCGCGCACCTCGAGCAGCAGGGCGGTGGGCGGACGCAGGACCACCAGCGGCGTGAAGGCGTAGCAGGCCAGGCCCAGGGCCTCCAGGGCGGCGGCTTCCCGCGCTGGATCGCGGGGCACGACCCGCAACTCCGGACACCGGGCGAGGGCACTGGCGATGGGCATGGCACTGGCCACGCCCCTCGTCCGGGCGGCGGCGTTGCAGGCGTGCACCCGCTGCTGCTCCAGCACCGCCAAGGGTTGCGCGGGATCGCCGCCGGCCGGTAGCACCGCCAGCGGCAGATTCAGGCAGCGGACGCTGAGCCAGAGCATCAGGTGGAGATTCGCGCGGGGCTGCCGGGCGCGGCTGGTGACGGCTGCCGGCGCGCCCGGTCCCGATCGGTATGCCGGATTCCAGCTGGCGTCGGTGGCTGCCGCCAAGCGGGCGCAGCGGCCACAGCCGGTGTCAACAGCAGGCTCTGGCCGGTCGGCCCGGGCTGCTTGCGGAGGGTCAGCCGGGTTCCCGCGCTGGAACCGACGAGGGCGAGGCGCAGGGGTGCCGGCGAGGGCTGACGCACGGCATCGGGGCGACGATACAGAAAAGCCGGCACACCGGCCGTGCGCGCTGCACTTTGCAGGCGCAGCAGCTGCGCCTGGCGCCAGTGGCCGGCCTCCTCCCACAGCAACAGTGCGGCACAGGTGCCGGAACTCAGGATCTGCTCCCCGGCCCAGAGCTGGTCGCGGCCGCTCGGGCAGCGCAGGACCAGGAGCCGGTCGCGGGGCAGCCCGATCTGGCCGAGCGCCTGAGCATGGGGCAGATGGGGCGGGTCGAGCAGGAAAATCCAGCCGCCCGTGGCCATGAGCCGCGCCAGGGCCGGCGCCACCAGGGTGAATTCGCCGCGGCCGGGACTGGTCGAGAACTCAATCAGGTTGCCCGCCGGCCAGCCCCGCCAGTGCAGCAGGGCATCCAGGCGGTGGTCGCCGGTGGCGATCCCGACGGGACGGCAGCTGGCAGCGGTGGCCGCTTGCAGTCCGGGATGGCGCAACAGCGCAGAGTGATCGGGGCGCATGGGAGTACGGGGCTTCGGCGGTCTGGGGCAAGAAAATACTGTACATATGAACAGTAGTCCAGCAGCCGACGATGGCCGCCGGGCGCCGCGGAGGCCTTGTGTATAATCGGCCATCCCCTGCGAGCCCTGTTCATGTCGCCTTTTCGACGCATCGGCGTGGTTGCCCGGCTGCGCAATCGCGAAGTGGTGGAGAGTCTCGATCGCCTGGTTGCTTTCCTGAAGCGCGATGGCCGCGAGGTGATCGCCGAGCGCGACACCGCCGAATTGCTCGCCGATCGATCCCTCGCCGTGGTCGACCGCAAGACGCTGCAGCCGGATGCCCTGGACCTGGTCATCGTGGTGGGCGGCGATGGCAGCATGCTGGGCGCGATCCGCGCCTTGGCCGGGCTCGACGTGCCCCTGCTGGGCCTCAACCGCGGCCGCCTCGGCTTTCTCACCGACATCCCCCCCGAGGAGATGGAAACCGGCATCGGCCGGGTTCTGGCCGGGGAATACCAGCTCAGCGAACGCTTCCTGCTCCAGGCCGAGGTGTGGCGCCAGGGCGTGGTCGTGGCGGCGGGCAATGCCGCCAACGACGTGGTGCTGCACCCCGGGCGCTCGGTGCGGATGATGGAGTTCGAACTCTATGTGGACGGCCAGTTCGTCTACAGCCAGCACTCCGATGGTCTGATCGTGGCCACGCCCACCGGGTCCACCGCCTATGCGCTGTCCGCCGGGGGGCCGATCCTGCAGCCGCAGTTGCATGCCATCGTGCTGGTGCCGTTGAATCCCCATTCGCTCAACAGCAGGCCCATCGTCATCGGTGGCGACAGCGTGATCGAGATCCGCGTCGGCGTGCGCGATGAATTGCGTCCCGCCATCACCTGCGACGGCCAGTACGAGCTCGGCACCGGGCCGGACGACGTCATCCGCGTGCGCAGGCAGCATCGGCCGGTGCGGCTGATCCACCCGGTCGGGCACAATTTCTATCAGATCTGCCGCACCAAGCTGGGCTGGGGCAGCCGGCTCGATTCGGTGCGCCATGACGATGGCAATGGCAACGCATGAGCGAGCCCGCGTTCTGGATCACGGTCGCCGAGTTGCCGCCGGAGCTGGATGCCGACCTGCTGTCGGCGCAATTGACTGCGCGTGGCATCGCCCACCGCATCGAGCAGCTGGGTACGAGCCGGGCGCTGAGCGTGACCCGGCGCGAAGACATCCCCACGGTGCTGATGGTGCTGCGCGAATCCAGCCCGGTCAGCGGCGGCCGGCCGCCGGGACTGACCGCCCAGGCGCGCGCCGCGCCGGTGGTGGTTGCGGTGCTGTCGCTGGGGCTGCTGGGCGCCTTGCTGGTCAGCTTCGCTCCGCAATTGGTGCACGGCCTCACCTTTCAGGATTTCACCATCCTCGACAGTGGGGAGCTGCAACTGAGCGCGCCGGATGCCGGCTTCGCCCGCGGCGAATACTGGCGGTTGCTGACCCCGGCACTGCTCCATTTCGGCATGCTGCACATCGTCTTCAACGCGCTGTGGATCTGGGAGTTCGGCCGCCGTATCGAGGCGCTTGCGGGGCACGGAAATTTCCTGCTGATCGTGCTGGCCACGGCGATCGGTGCCAATGTCGGCCAATACCTGTGGCGCCCCGACAGCCTGTTCGGCGGATTGTCGGGCGTGGTGTACGGACTGCTGGGCTACCTCTGGATCCGCCACCGGCTCGCACCCCATCCGCTGTCGCAACTGACCCCGGGGATACTGCCGCTGATGCTGGTCTGGCTGTTGCTGTGCCTGCTAGGCGTGGTGGACTGGTTCATCCGTGGCGGGGTCGCCAATGGTGCCCATGTCACGGGTCTCGCCATCGGCATCGCGTTCGGCGCCCTGGCAGGCTATTCGGCGCGCAGCCGCAACTGACCGTCGAATTGCGAAGATGACACTGGACGACCTCCTCGCCCGCATCACCCCCGAGGTCTACGCGACCCTGCAGCAGGCGGTGGCCACCGGGCGCTGGCCCGACGGCGGCCGCCTCGACGACGACCCGCGCGCGCTGTGCCTGCAGGCCGTGATCGCCTGGGGCGAGCGCCATCTGGCGCCGGAACAGCGGGTCGGCCACATTCCGCAGCGCCCCCACGCGCACTGTGGCGGGACCGGAGAGGAGCCGGCGGACGAGCCGCGCCCGCTGCGGTGGCGGGGCTGAGGGGCTGCCGCGCATGCCCAGTTACCGGGGCCATCTCGACAAGATGCCCACCGCGCTGGCCGCACCGGTCCGCTACTGGCTCGCCCTCGACGAACTGCGCGTGCCGCTCAACGAACTGCTCGGCGAGCCGTTGCGCATTCGCCACGTCGGCGCCATTCACTGCTGCCACTGCGGCCGCGCCACCAAGAAGAGTTTCGCCGAGGGTTATTGCTATCCCTGCTTTCGCAAGCTCGCCGAATGCGATCTCTGCGTGCTCAGCCCCGAGCGCTGTCATTTCGCCGCCGGCACCTGCCGCGACCCGGAGTGGGCGGCGGGCTTCTGC
>JADLCO010000062.1 GCA_020847115.1 Pseudomonadales bacterium
CGCGCTGGGGCGCGCGCGGCGCCGGCGGCGGCCGATAGCCGAATATCCGGTTGGCGCGCAGCGGAGCCTCGGTGCGATATCCCGCGCCGCCAGCGCCCGCGGTGACGATGAGTTTGACCACACCCTCCCGCGGCCAGCGGGCGAGCGCCACCTGCAATTCACGATCGATGACGGCCGCTTCGCAGGGGATGCCCAGGGCCACGGCATCGCGCAACAGGCGCCAGCGGTGGCGGGACCACAGGGGAATGCCGCCGGCGCTGAGGCGCATGGTCTCGAACAGGCCGTGACCGTAGTGCAGGCCGCGATCATCGGCCGGCACCACATCGGCGACGACGCCGTTGACGAGCCCATGACGACTCATGATTGCGCCTCGGCGGCGGGGAATGGCCAGTGCGGCCGAATTTGCCTGGGCGAAGAGGAAATGCCGCCGGTCAGGACCGGCGGCACGATGGAGACAGGGCGCCGCAATCAGCCCAGGTTGTTTTCGATGTAGTCGATGGCATCCTGCACGGTCGCCAGCTTTTCGGCATCTTCGTCCGGAATTTCGGTGTCGAATTCTTCTTCGAGGGCCATGATCAGCTCCACCGTATCCAGCGAGTCGGCCCCCAGGTCATCGATGAAGGAGGAGTCGGGCTTGACGTCTTCTTCTTTCACCCCCACCTGCTCGGCGACCATCTTGATGACGCGCTCTCGTGTGTTGCTCATGATTAACCATCACTCCTGTTGTGCCAGTGCGTTATGTGAACGGCGCGGATTGGCGACCTGCTGCCGTTGGAGCCGGAGCGCTCCGTGGTAACGGCGCGCATTTTACCGAAAATCCCCAGACGCGTAACTGTGGCGCGCTGCACCCTCGCGGCGGGCTCAGTGCATGTACATACCGCCGTTGATCTGGATGGTCTCCCCGGTGATGTAGGCGCCGCCGTCACCCGCCAGAAATACCGCCATGGCGGCGATCTCCTCCGGTGCGCCGAAGCGCCCCAGCGGGATCCGTTCGAGCATGGCGGCCCGGCCGGCCTCCGGCAGCGCCCGGGTCATGTCGGTATCGATGAAGCCCGGCGCGATGGTGTTGACTGTGATGCCCCGTGAACCCAGCTCGCGGGCGAGCGCGCGGCCAAAGCCCTCGACGCCGGCCTTGGTGGCGGCGTAATTCACCTGACCGGCGTTGCCCATGCGGGCCACCACGGAGCTGATATTGATGATGCGCCCCCAGCGCGCCTTGGTCATGGCGCGGGCACAACCCTTACTCAGCCGGTACAGGGCGCCGAGGTTGGTCTCGATCACGTCCCGCCATTCGTCCTCTTTCATCCGCAGCAGCAGATTGTCGCGGGTGATGCCAGCGTTGTTGACCAGAATGAGCGGCGCGCCGAAGCGCTGCTCCACCGCCTCCAGCAGCTGATTGACGGCAGCACCGTCGCGGACGTCGAGCGCCATGCCGGCGCCCTCGATGCCTTGTCGATCGAACTGCTGAGCGATGCGCTCGGCGCCCTCGTCAGTGGTGGCGGTACCCACCACCCTGGCGCCAGCGGTGCCGAACGCAGCGGCAATGGCGGCACCGATGCCGCGGGATGCGCCGGTGACCAGCGCGACCTTGCCTGCAATACTCATAAATGGGACCTCTTTTCTCTCGGCTGTTGGCGGGCGTGTTCAGGCATTGGCTGCGGCCAGCGCTGCGGCCAGACTGTCGCCGTCTTCCGTGGCACAAACCGTGAGCATCGCCGCGATGCGCTTGTTGAGCCCGCACAGCACCTTGCCGGCCCCGCATTCGACCGCGGTCGTCGCCCCTCCGGCGACCAATGCGGCGACGCAATCGACCCAGCGCACCGGACTGCAAATCTGCTCTACCATCAGGCGCTGAATGGCCGCGGGATCGGGCTCGACACGGGCGTGAACATTGTGGATCACCGGAATGGCCGGCGCCGAGAAACGGGTGGCGGCAATATCGGCGGCCAAACGCTCCGCGGCCGGACGCATCAACGGCGTGTGGAAGGGTGCGCTCACCGGCAGCGGCAGCGCCCGCTTGGCGCCCGCGGCCTTGCAGGCCGCGATGGCACGGTCGACGGCCGGCGCATGCCCGGCGATCACCACCTGTCCGGGCGCGTTGTAGTTGACCGGCACCACCACTTCATCGCCAGCGGACTCGGCGCAGCAGCGCTCGATCTCGGCATCGTCCAGACCCATCACCGCGGCCATGGCGCCGACTCCGGCGGGCACCGCCTCCTGCATGTAGGCACCGCGCTTGCGCACCAAGGCCACGGCATCGGCAAAGCCGACTACCTCGGCACACACCAGCGCAGACCACTCGCCCAAGCTGTGACCGGCGAGCAGCACCGGCCGCGGACCGCCGAGCGCTTGCCACAGTCGCCATAGCGCGACGCTGGCGGTCAGCAACAGCGGCTGCGTGCGCTCGGTCATGGCGAGCTCCTCCGCGGTGCCCTGCTGGCAAAGTCGCCACAGATCGTAGCCGAGTTGCTCCGAAGCTTCGGCGAAGGTCTCCAGCAATTGCGGATGGCTGGCGGCCAGATCCGCGAGCATGCCGATCTTTTGCGATCCCTGGCCGGGAAACACGAATGCGAGCTTGTCGTTCAAGGTGACTCCTCAACCGGCGGCCGGGGCATCGCCCGCTACCGCCAACCGCGCTGCGATGCGTTCCGGCAGCTGCCCAAGGGCCTCGGTGTGCGCCACATCCAGGGCATAGCCGAAGCCGGCGGCATCCGCCGCGCCGTGACTCTTGACCACCACGCCGCCCAATCCGAGCAGCGAGGCGCCATTGTATTGGGACGGATCCAGAAAGCTCAGCGCGGAATCGAGCAGCGGCCGCAACAACCGCCGGCGCCAAATAGCTGCAGCACTGCCACGCAGCCGCGCGAGCAACAGCCGGGCCACACCCTCGATGGATTTCAAGGCCACGTTGCCCACGAAACCATCGCTCACCACCACATCCGCAGCGCCCAGCAACACCTGATCGCCCTCGACGAAACCGGTGTAGCGAAGTGACGGGTCTGTTTCGAGCAGGGCGGCCGCCGCCTTGACCACGCGGTTGCCCTTGCCGCCCTCGGCACCCACGTTGAGCAGTGCCACCCGGGGGTTGGCGACGCCCTCGACCTGCAGGCGGGCCGCTCCCATGCGCGCAAACTGATGCAGGAGTTCGGCATCGCAATCCACGTTGGCGCCCAGGTCGAGCAACCCCACCCGGCCACCGGGCGCGGTCGGCAGCAGGGTACAGATCGCGGGGCGCACCAAGCCCGGCAGCATGCCCACCGCCGCAATGCTCATCGCCATCAGGGCGCCGGTTTCCCCGCCGCTGACGCAAGCGGCCGCCTCCCCCGTGGCCACCGCCGCCAGTGCGCGCCACAGCGAGGATTCGCGCTTGTGGCGCAACGCCTGCGCCGGGCGTTCATCGGCATCGAGACGCTGCGGGCAATCGACGACGGTCAGGCGCCCGCCGTAGCAGTCTAAGCTCGGCAATTCGCGCGCCGCCCCGAAGAGCAGAATTCGGGTGTGGGGGTGGCGCCGGAGGAAGGCCGCCACCGCGGGCACCGTGGTGGCCGGACCCTGGTCCCCGCCCATCGCATCGACGGCGATGACCCAAGGCGGGGACAAGGATTCAGTCTTGGTCGACCGCGACAACCTTGCGACCGCGATAGAAACCGTCCGCGGTCACGTGATGGCGGCGGTGCTTTTCGCCGCTCAGGCTGTCGACCGCCAGGGTCGGCCCAGTGAGGGCATCGTGCGAGCGGCGCATGCCGCGTTTGGAGCGAGTCTTGCGATCCTGTTGTACTGCCATGGTGGTCTCCCGAGCAACCGCCCGTCATGCTTGATTGAAAAACACCACAACGCCAGATTCAGCGCTGCGGCTTGAGCCGCTCCAGCACCCGAAACGGGCTTTCGGCGGTTACGGGCGCGGCCGGATCGAGGGACCCCAATCCACGGCACGCCCCCTGGTGTCGCGCCACGATGGGCAGCGCCAACAGCAACTCCTCTTCGACGAGGTCGAACAGGTCCAGTTCCTCGGTGGGCACGAAACAAGGTTCGAGCCGCGCCGGCAGCTGCGCCGCGTCCTCGTCGCTGCGCACCAAGCCGAGAGCCGGAGCCGCCGCCAGCGCGATCTCGACGGGCTCCAGGCAGCGCTCACAGGTCAGGGTCACCCCGACGCGGATGTGCCCATGTATTTCGGCGACCTCGTCCCCTGGCGCGAACGCCAGTTCCACCTCGACCGCCGCCTCGGTCTCCAGCACCGCGGCGGCAAGGCGCGAAAGCTCCCCGGTAGCCACGCTGCCACTCAGCACCTGCCCGCGCGCGGCAAGTTTTCTGGCCACTACCCACCGGGGCAGCATCGAGGTGCGGGAAGCTGGGTCATCGCCGCGCGATTCTAGAGATAGCGTATTGATCTGTCAAAGAAAAATCAGGCATAGTTGGGTTTTGCCGCAATCCTGCTCCATGCAGATCATTCTCGGCTCGGCGTCGCCCTACCGGGCCGAACTCTTGGCGCGCCTGGGTCTGCCCTTCCTGCAACGCGCAGCCCGGGTGGACGAGACCCCAATCGCCGGGGAGCACTCCGCGGCCCTGGCCCAGCGCCTCGCCGCCGGCAAGGCTCGCGCGGTCGGCGCCGGAGCACCCGGCGCCATCGTCATCGGCTCCGACCAGACCGCCGAATGTGGCGATTTCATCCTGGGCAAGCCCGGCAATTTTGCCAAGGCCCGCGAGCAGCTTCGGCAGCTTTCCGGACGCAGCGCCCGGTTCCACACCGCCGTGGCGCTGCTGGACACCCGCAGCGACCGCCTGCTGGGTGACCTGGCCGTCACTGAAGTCCGGTTTCGACCGCTCTCGGACGCCGAGATCGACGCCTATCTGCACCGCGAATTACCCTACGATTGCGCCGGCAGCTTCAAGGCCGAAGGCCTCGGCATCGCCCTGTTCGATGCCATCCACAGCGACGATCCGACGGCATTGATCGGCCTGCCGCTGATTCGGGTCCGGCGCCTGCTCCAGGCGCTGGGCGTCGCGGTGCTCTGAAGTCAACGGACAATGCCACCCAAGGCCCCTTACTCGCGCCCGCTCGCTGCCACCAGGCGGCCCAGCAGCGCCTCGAGGTCGTCCGACAGCGGCGCCCGACAGCGAATCCGCTTGCCCTCCGGAGCGTCGAACGCCAGCCACTCAGCATGCAGGACCAGCCGCTTCAGTCCCAAGCGCCGGAGCGCCCGGTTGGCCTCGGCATCGCCATATTTGGCGTCGCCGGCCACCGGATGCCCCATCAGCTGGCAGTGCACGCGAATCTGGTGGGTTCTCCCGGTACCGAGCCGGGCCTCCAACAGCGTGTGACCCGGGAAGTAGCGCTCCACCCGGAAGTGCGTGATGGCCGCCTTGCCTGCACCGTCGGCCCGCACC
>JADLCO010000063.1 GCA_020847115.1 Pseudomonadales bacterium
CGGACCCTATTCGCAGGCCGGCGAGTTCGTCTACGACCGCCCCTTCCTGTGGGGTTCGAAGCGCACCGGGCCGGACCTGCACCGGATCGGCGGCAAGTACAGCGATCGCTGGCACGAGGAGCATCTGCTCGATCCGCGCCGCGTGGTGCCGGAATCCATCATGCCGGCCTATCCCTGGCTCGCCACCCGCCCGGCATCCGGAGTGGGCGACATCCAGGGCAAGCTGCGCGCGCTGCGCCATCTCGGCCATCCCTATACCGATGCCGACATCGAAGGCGCCCCGGTGCGGCTGCAGGGGCTGCGCGAGATGGACGCGCTGATCTCCTACCTACAGATGCTCGGCACCGGGCTCGACGCGGACGCGGCGGTCGGCACCGACGGGCACGGAGGGCACTGACGTGGGCTGGTTTCTGTTTCTGGGCGACATGCTGGTGATGCTGTTCATGACCCTGCTGGTGGTGTGGCTGTCGCTGCGCGGCACCCGCGATCAGTTGGGTTTCAGTGCCCGCATCCCCCTCGAGGACGAGCAGCACCATGGCTGACATGCCGGCGGATTTCTGGAGTGGCTGGATCATCCTGTTGTCGGTGGTGAGCTTTTCCGGCCTGGTGTGGCTGGTGCTCAGCGTGTACTTCCGCCGTGCCGGACCCGAGCGCGGCCAGGTCACCGGCGAGGACCCGGTGTGGGATGAAAACCTCCACGAGGGCGACAACCCGGCGCCGTTCTGGTGGTTCTGGCTGCTGCTCGCGGCGATGGTGTTCAGCGTGCTGTACCTGATGTTCTATCCGGGGCTGGGCTCCTATGCCGGGGCGCTGAAGTGGTCCCAGGGTGGCCAATTCGCCGAGCACCAGCGCCATTTCCGGGACGAATTCGCGGCGCCGCGGGCGGCCCTGGCTGGGCAGGACGGCGCCACTCTGGCGGCGAATCCGGCGGCGATGGCGGTGGCGGCCAAGCTGTTTCAGGAGCATTGCGCGGCCTGCCACGGCGGGGACGCGCGGGGCCGGGCCGGGCTGTTTCCGGACTTGCGCGACGGCGACTGGCAGTGGGGCGGCAGTGCCGAGCAGATCGAGCAGACCATTCGCCAGGGGCGCAATGCGGTCATGCCCGGCTGGCAGCCGGTGCTGGCCGAGCCGGAGCTGCGCGCGGTGGCCGATTTCGTGGCCACGCTGCCCGCCGGGGCCGGTGCGGAGCATCCGGGCCGGGCCACCTTTGCCCAGTATTGCGCTGCCTGCCATGGCCCCTCGGGTGACGGCAATCCGCTGCTCGGCGCGCCGCGGCTCAACGACGCTATCTGGCTCTACGGCGGCACTCCGGAGGCCATCGCCGCCACCGTCGCCGGCGGCCGCAACGGTCGCATGCCGGCGTTCGGCGCGCGTCTCGACGACCTGCAGATCCGGCTCCTGGTGGCCTGGCTCACGGCTCCCCGGCAGGCCGCGGCGCGCGCGCCTTGATCCCGATCATGGGGTTTGGCTGGCCGCCGCTGGCCGACAGCGCGCACAATCGAGCCTGGCACGATTGATTCGGGAGCAAGCCATGGCGGGAGAATCCTGTTATGCGCGGGAAGTGGTGGCCGCGGCGCTGGCTGCAGCGCAGGAACGCGCGGAGATGAGCGCCGATGCCATGGGCCGCGCGCTCATCCAGGCGGTGGTGGATCGCTATCGGGAATACCGCACCCTCGCCGACATCCGCAGCGAGCTGGACTATCTGGCCGCGAGTCTCGACGACGACGAACCGGTGGTGACCCGGGGCTGCTGAGCCGTGGCCGCGGGCAGCCGTTGGGGGGCGATTCCCCGTACCGGCGGATGACAATTCCGGCATAATCCTGCTACCTCCAACCCGGGCCGGAATGCGCCATGATCTACGCCGAGATCACCGGATGGGGGCGCTGCCTGCCGCCCGCCGTCCTGTCCAACCGTGATATCGAAACGATCATGAGGACATCGGACGACTGGATCTTCAGCCGCAGCGGCATCCGCGAGCGCCGCATCAGCCACGTCAGCGCCGCCGAGCTGGGCGTGGTCGCGGGCGCCCGTGCACTGGCGGCGGCGGGCGTTGCCGCCGGCGACCTGGACCTGATCCTCTATGCCACCAGTTCGCCCGACGAGCTGGTGCCCAACAATGCCTCCATCGTCCAGAACCGCCTGGGCGCCGTGCACGCCGGGGCGCTGGACGTGAACGCGGCCTGCAGTGGTTTTCTCTATGCGTTCAACATGGCCTCCGACATGATCCGGGTGGGCAGTGTCCGCACCATCCTGCTCATTGGTTCTGAGCGCCTGAGCTCGCTGATGAACTGGGAGCGGCGCGAATCCGCGGTGTTGTTCGGTGATGGCGCCGGGGCCTTCGTGTTGCAGGCGTCCGCGGACGAGTGCGGTTATTTCGCCGGCAAGCTCGGCTGCGTGCCCAATACCCGCGAGCTGCTCGCGATCCCCGATTTCGGCCTGGACGCCATCGCCCAGTACCGGCCGCTCGACATCTCCATCGATTTCAGCGGCCCGGAAATCTTCAAGCACGCGGTCAAGGGCATGGGCGACGCCTGCGAGGCGGTATTGGCCCAGGGCGGTGTCCAGCTGCACGAGCTCGACCTGATCGTGCCCCACCAGGCCAACCTCCGCATCGTCGAGGCGGTGGCGCGCCGGCTGGGCACGGGCATGGACCGGGTGGTGCTGACGCTGGAGAAATACGCCAATACTTCCACCAGCTCGATCCCCATCGCGCTGTGCGAAGCCCTGGAAGGGGGGCGGGTGAGGTCCGGCATGACCATTTTGTTCACGGCCTTCGGCGCCGGCCTGACCTGGGCGGCGAGCCTGCTGCGCTGGGGTCGGCGCCTCGATCCGCTCGGCACGGCGGACATCGAATTGCCGCCCTGCGAGCAGACCGGACTGGAGCTGGTGCGGGCCGCCATCGCGCGCCGCGCCCGCCAGCAGACTAGCGTTTGAGCGGATGAACGCCACGGCAGCACCGCGCTTCATCCACCTCGGCGTCCACAGCGAGTATTCGCTGGTGGATGGCCTGATCCGCATCGACGAGCTGGTGGAGCGCACCGCCGCGCTGGGCATGCCCGCGGTCGCGCTCACCGACGTGTGCAACTTCTTTGCCCTGGTGCGCTTCTACGAGGCGGCCCAGGCGCGGGGCGTAAAGCCGATCTGCGGTGCCGAGTTCGCGGTCGGGGGCGGGGAAGGCGCTGCGGCGCGCCTGACCCTGCTGGTGCAGAACGAAACCGGCTACCGCAACCTCACCCGGCTGATCTCGCGCGCCTACCTGGAGGGGCAGGTGCGCGGGCGGCCGATGTTGCGCCGCGAGTGGATCCCCGCGGCCGCGGAGGGCCTGATCGCGCTCTCCGGGGGGCGTGCCGGCGACATCGGCCAAGCGCTGCTGGCCGGGCGCGCCGACGCCGGGGTGCTGCTCGACGGCTGGATGCGCGATTTCCCTGACCGCTTTTATCTGGAGCTGCAGCGCACCGGTCGTCCCGGCGAGGACGATTACCTGCATCGCGCAGTGGCGCTGGCGGCGGCCCGTGGTTGCCCGGTGGTGGCCACCAACGACGTCTGCTTCCTGACCCCGGACCAGTTCGAGGCCCATGAGGCGCGGGTCTGCATCCACGAGGGCCGCACCCTCAACGATCCGCGCCGCGAACGCCGCTACAGCGATCGCCAGTACCTGCGCTCGCCGGCGGAGATGGCCGAACTGTTCGACGACCTTCCGGAAGCGCTCGCCAACAGCGTGGCGATCGCCCAGCGCTGTAACCTGGAGCTGAAGCTGGGCGCGGTGCGGCTGCCGGACTACCCGGTGCCGGCGGAACTCTCGACCACGGAGTTCTTCCGCCAGCGCGCCGAGGAAGGGCTCGAAGCGCGCTTGCAGGTGCTGTTCGATCCGGCGCGGCCCGACTACCCGGAACAGCGCGCGCGCTATCGAGAGCGGCTCGCCTTCGAGCTCGGCGTGATCGAGCAGATGGGCTTCGCCGGCTACTTCCTGATCGTGATGGACTTCATCCGCTGGGCCCGGGAGAACGATATCCCGGTGGGTCCGGGGCGGGGTTCGGGAGCCGGCTCGCTGGTGGCCTATGCGCTCGGCATCACCGATCTCGACCCCATTGCCTACGATCTGCTGTTCGAGCGCTTTCTCAACCCCGAGCGGGTGTCGATGCCGGATTTCGACATCGACTTCTGCATGGACAACCGCGATCGGGTGATCGCCTATGTGGCCGAGCGCTACGGCCGCGAGGCGGTCTCTCAGATCATCACCTTCGGCACCATGGCGGCCAAGGCGGTGGTGCGCGACGTCGCCCGGGTGCAGGGCAAGTCCTACGGGCTCGCCGACAAGCTCTCGAAGATGATCCCGAACGAGCTGGGCATCACCCTCGACAAGGCGCGGGCGCAGGACGAAGTGTTGCGAGAGTTCCTCGCCGCCGACGAGGAAGCCCAGGAGATCTGGGATATGGC
>JADLCO010000064.1 GCA_020847115.1 Pseudomonadales bacterium
CCACCGACCTCGCCGACTACCTGGTGCGCAAGGGCCTCGCCTTCCGCGACGCCCACGAGGCCGTGGGCAAGGCCGTGGCGGCGGGCATTGCCAGTGGCAAGGATCTGTCCGAGCTGGCGCTCGACGAACTGCGCGCCTTTTCCCCCGTGATCGACGAAGACGTCTACGGCGTGCTCACCCTGGAAGGCTCGGTCGCCGCCCGCAATCACATCGGTGGCACGGCCCCGGAGCAGGTGCGTGCGGCGGTGGCGAGGGCGAAGATGGAATTGACACAACCGATCCCAAATTCGCGCTGACGCCGATCTTCGCGTGATCGATCACACTTTACACGAAGCGCGCTCACTCGCTCGATCGTTTTCATACTCCGCCAGAGGCATCCAACCCTTCGGCATAATGTCGCCTCCAGCATTGCTCTCCCATGAGTCTGATCGGGCTCCAGATACCCGATATTCGCTGTCAACCGGGTTGCGTACTCCAATCCTGGGCAACTGGCCAGCCCCTGCCCTCAACTGGCGGAAAGCGCCGGGCCAACCTCGCAGCCGACACCGTGCAAATAGTTGCTCAAGACCGCTTTCGCCTGGTTCGACATGGTCTCCATGACCATGGCCCGGGCCGCCATGCCGATATCGCGACGCAGGCCGGGGGAGTCCGCCAACGCCCGGACACAGTGCTGCGCCTCTTCATCGGTTTCGACCAAAAACCCGTTGACGCCATGCTCGATGAGCTCGGCAACGCCAAGCCGCTGCTTGAACGCAACCACGGGCAGGCCCATGGACATAGCCTCCAGAATGACGGTTCCCCCCGTCTCGATGAAATGCGGATGCGTCCGATACAGGTAACAGTCGAGTCCTTCAAGAAACTCCACGATGTCATCCTTGCTTTCAGGCAGAAGTTCGATCCGCCCATCATCAAGATCCCGTCCCAACGCGTCGGACAACAGGGTGCCGCCCTTGATCCGCAGACGGTGGCCTTCGCCGGACAACGCCCGGAACAAGGCCGGATCGTTGGGGTGGAACTTCGTGCGATCGTCCCGGCTGTGACGGCCGATCACCAGCGCCCGACCGGAATGCCTCTTTACCTCGCTTGGGCGAAAACGATTGGTGTCTACCAGTGGATACTCGATCTCGCCGGACAATCCGGTCATATCCCGGAACATCCGGGAAGGGAAGGTGAAATCCAGCGTATGTGGCGAGGGGACTTCCTCCAGTTGGGTCAGACGTGCGACCAGACCATCAGTCCACCGGGTGTTGACGCTGATGGTTATCCGGGAAGGAGAGGTTCGATCGAGCCACAGGCCGTAATCATAGTAGGCGCCGACAAAGATTAGGTGTCCCGACCCTGGATAAAACCCGCGTGCTGGATCGATCAAGTGAATCGGATATCGCTCCGAATAATGAGTCAGTGGAGTCTCGGTGGACCAGAGCTGAACCTGCGCATGGGGAGACAATAAATCGTAAAGCGCCAGGGCGCGATGTTCGGTCCCTCCCAATCCACCCAGCGCACAAATGATATGTTTTGGTCCGTGATCGGCCGGAGCACGGGAAATTCCTGCATTGCACTTCTCGACCAATCTGGTGACTTCTCGGCAAACAGAAAGTGCACTCTCCTTCGCGTACCAATCAAGGCACATTCGGCCTAGTATATTGCCGACTTCGTTGGTTTTGCCCAGGGCAGCCGCTCGTGAAAAATAGGCGCCAGCCTGCTCGAAGTGCCCCATTTCGCTACAGATATGTCCACACGCCAATGCCATGGAAGCACTACCGATCAATGCCGGGGAGATCTCCGAAAGCATGTCCAACGCCCGGAACGCCTCCCCTCGCTTAAATTCGGCTATGACCCGCTTGACCAACGCATCCTCAAGACCGGCCTGCGACACGGAGGCTTCGATCTGGCCGCAGCACTGCTTATACCGCTTCCCGCTGCCACAGGGGCAGGGATCCGTGCGTCTCGGGGGCCTCGCGCCGGAGCCCTCGGCCGGCCGCGTCGAGCCGATCGGAGCAAGAGCAGCACCGAGGCGTCGCGCCTCCATCACAGCCGCCTCTCGCACGCTCGGGTCCGTGGTGGCGGAGAGGGTTTCCTGCCGCGCCAGAGACAGGCGCCCCATCTTTTCATGCAGCGCCGCCAGATTGAGGCGATACTGACCGGAGCTCGGATTGATCTCGGAGGCGCGCCTGAGCAGCGGCAATGCCTGATCCAAATCTCCCCGTTGCATCAGGAGACACCCGAGAACATTCAACGCATTCGGATCGTCCGGATACTCCTTCACGGCAGTGCGCAACAGGGTTTCCGCACCCTCCGCATCATGCTGCTTAAGGGCAAACAGGGCCCGTTGACTGTACCGAAGTGCACGCTCGGAGTGATATGTTCCGCTGCCACACCATTTTGCACGGAGCAGCCCGTCATACCGCATCAGTCTGACGATGTCGAAGTTGCTGCCCTGCCCGGTGCCAGACGTACCGAGATCCGGACGGTAATTGAAGTTGACGACCGGGACAAAGGCGAAATCGCCGAGTTCGGCAATCTGGGCCAGGAAGTCGCGATCCTCGCAAACCTCCATACGCTCATCGAAACGACATCCCGCTGCAAGGACCCTACGGTGGATCAGGGCCGCCTGCCAGTAGAAGAGCGGTCCGTAGAACATGATGGCACGGTTGAAGTCGATTCCGAAAACGCCTTTTACCTCGTTGGTATCGTCGAGCAGCCTGGCCGCACCATAGACCAACAAGGCCTCTGGATGTGTCGCTGATGCGCGCATCAATTCTGAGACATGCCCCGGGTCACAGGTGTCATCGTCGTCCAGGAAACCGAACCACTCGCCCCGAACCGCATCCAGACCGACGTTGCAGGCCTGGGGCCTGCTTAGGCATCGCTCGCCGCCCACTACGCGTATGCGATGCCCCGGTGCCCACGCAATCTCAGGCAAGGGCGGGTGGGTGCCGCCGCTGGCATCGACCACAATCACTTCCAGATTCGGATAATCCTGCGCGGCCAGTGATTCCAGAGCCAAGCGCAGTTCGGGGCGCCCCATGCTGCGCACAATGATGGAAACCAGTGGGCCGCAGGACAAGACGCCCGTTTCGGCGGGCGGCGATGAGTTCTCGGAAACGTTTTCCAGAAAATCCTTGAAATAGCTCTGAACAGGAACCCGTTCGGCAAGTCGGCTCAGCCTATCGCTGTATTCGGCATTGACCCAGCGCCTTCGCGATGCCTGAAAAATCTGAAAAAAATGCTGTTGGTCGAAAGCGTTATTACCGTGACGGATGTAGATATACAGATCGGGGGCATCCAGGCTCAGCAGGCGCTCACGCTCCCGCAAGACCGCGACCATTTCCGTATCCTCCCCTCGCGGAATGAGTGGATAGTCGGGAATGACCGCTTTGTGCGCCAGCATGGAACCCTCCCACAAGCGCGCACCAGAAAGCGCCAGCTTGCGGTGTTCTGGCCACCACAGGGTCCACCGTCCGAGGAAACAGGCGGCAGCTTTCGAGGCCAACAGCGCGGACAATTGGACTCCGATGCGGTCCGGGTCGTACAGATCGTCATCATCCCATTGGCAAATGTATTCACCGCGTGCATGAGAGATGGAGATGTTCCGGAGTGCCCCGAGCGACTTTTTCTCGCGCGGAAGAAGGATCAGCCGAATGCGATCATCGTTCAAGGTTTCAAGGTGCGAAATCAACGGGCTGTCCGGATCATCCAACACCACGATCAGCTCCCGGTGCGGGTAGCTTTGTCGCTGGAAGCAGTCGACCGCATATCGCGACGGAAACAGCTTTCCGCGGGTCACCATGAGACAGGAGACCAGGAGACCTGGGGGCACATCCTCCATACTCATCCTGACTGCCTGGCTACCCGACAGTGGTGTGTGCAATATCCCTTCAAGCTGCTTGTTCATGGTTGACTGATTCCGGATGGCGGCGGGAGCCGAAAATCTCGGCCTGATGGGGTCGCACAACCCGACCGAGGCAAAAGATTGATCTCTGTTAAATACGAAGTATCTGCCCCGTGGGATTCCTGCATCGGCGTCGCCGAACACGGCCGCGCGCCTCGCGCCCCGCCCGGGGCAGACCTGGAGCGACCCTTGTTCTGTTGGCACACAGGGCTAGCCACTTGAAGCGCGATTGAGCCTGATGCTTCTGTCACCGCCACGCGGCACGGCGCAATTCTTCGAACGCTCTCATCCATCACCGGGCTTCCAAAGGCAGACGACTATCTCGGGCCGACAGTGAATCTCGGATCGTTGTACATCTTGAACTGGCGATAGACCTTGAATCGCAGCGTGCCAACCGCGCAACCTCGCAACAGCTCATCCAAACACCACCCCAGATCTTCCCGCTGTTCCCGCAAACGCACCCGCCGCTGGCGGCACAGTTCATGGTGGCCGGCATCCGCATCGGCACGCCGGGTTTGCAGGTCCATGTGGTAGATCTTGAGGCAGAGGATGGACAACCGGTCGATCAACGCGCCCACGGTTTCGGAGTGCAGCCGCGCACTGTCGGCCGGCTCGGGCAGCGCGGCCAGAATCCGTTCGTCGATGCGCTCGACGGCATCGTTGCGGCGCTGGTTATGGCCATCGATGAGTCGCTTGCTGCGCACGATGGCGCTATCGGGCACATCGCGGCGCCGGGCTTGGTCTTCCTCATCCCAGAGCGCGATATTGCAGCGGTGATTCTCCTCGATCGCGGCCCACAGCTCCGTTGCGGGGAGCGTCGGCCGGCCCACGCCGTTCTTGATGTGGTAGAGCAAATCGGCATGAACCCCGATCACACGTGCGGCACTCAGCTCGCCCAACAGACTGGCGGCAGCATCCCTCATGCTGTCATTCATACCACCGCGCGCTCCGCCATAAAATGGTCGAGCGCGGCGCGAACCGCCGAAGCCACCGCCGCCCAGTCACCGGCATGCGGCTGGCGGAACAGCCGCGCACTGGGGTACCAAGGGCTATCCGCGCGATCCGTCAACCAGCGGAAATCGGCGCTGTGTTGCAGTAGCACCCACACCGGGCAGCCCATGGCTCCAGCGGCATGGGCGATCGAGGTATCCACGGTGATGATCAGATCGAGCTCTGCCATCAGCGCGGCGGTTTCGGCAAAGTCGGTTTGGTCGTCGCCCCAATCTAGGATCGGCGTTTTCGTCGCCGACATTTCGTTGCGCCCGGCGCCGAGTTGCAGGTTGATCCAGGCCACCTCGGGCAGCTCGAACAAACCGGCGAGCGCGGCCAGCGGGCAGGAGCGGTAACGGTCGTCCGGGTTGGCGGGATTGCCCGCCCAAGCCAGCCCCACGCGCAGCCGGGCGGGCAGCGCATCGAGGCGCCCGCGCCACCAGGAACGGCGGTCGTTCGGCGCCCACAGGTAGGGAATCTCGGCGGGAATCCGCTCCGGCGCATCGGTGCCACAAAGACGCGGCAGACTCAACAGGTGGCAGTAATAGTCATGCGCGGGGAGCGCTTCGTCGCCCACATACACCGCCGCTACGCCCGCAGCATTGCGCAACAGCGCCGCCACGTGGGCTTGATGTACCTGGAGTGCGATGCGACCACCCCGAGCGGCCAACTGGCTGGCGTAGCGGATGAATTGCAGGCTGTCGCCGATACCCTGTTCACCCAGCAGCAGCAGACTGCGCCCCGACAGCGATTGTCCCTGCCAGAGACGCGCCCCCGGCATGGCGGGCAGCCGGTAGTTGGCGGCGTATTCCGGGCAGCGCATGCGCAACTCGTACCCCGTCCACCCCTGCGCGTAGTCGCCCAGGGTCAGCTGCACCAACGCACGACTGAAGCGCGCCTGGAGCAGGTTGCCATCCAGCGCCAGCGCCCGATCAAAGGCGGCCAACGCCTCCTCAAATTGACCGAGCTTGTGCAGATCGAGCCCCAGATTGCTCCAGGCGGGCGCGTAACCGGGGTGTCGATCCAATACCTTGCGGTATTCCACCACGGCTTCATCCAGGCGTCCCTGGGCACGCAGACACAGGCCCAGGTTGTTTTGAAAATCGGGCAGATCATCGCGCAGCTGGAGTGCGGCGCGCATCCGTCGCTCGCCCTCTGCCAAACGCCGCTCCTGCATGTCGAGCACGCCCAGATAGTGCTCGGCAAGCGCGTCGGGGCGCTGTGCCACCACAGCTTCGTAGCCGCGCCGCGCGGCGCCGAGACGGCCCGCCTGGTGATCGGCCATGGCCTGGCGCAACAGTGCCTCTGGATCACACTGAACCGGGGCGGCGCTCGGGGTGGTGGATTCTCCAGCCTGACCGCAACAATGCTTGAAACGCTGCCCGCTGCCGCAGGGGCAGGGCGCGTTACGACTCGGCCGCGCAACGGCCGGCGCGGCAGACGCCCGCTCCAGCACCGCCAGCAGGGCACTGCACTGCGCATCGTCGGGGCGGATGCGCCGACGAAGCTCCAAGAGGGCGCGGGCCGCGGCGAACCGTTTCAGGTCGATGAGGTTTCTGGCGAGCGACAGGTACTGTACGGAAGCCACCACGGAGGCGGGCAGCGCGGCGATGAGGTCCGGAACCTCGGCATCGTCGAGGAACAGCCACAGGTTGAACAGCCCGTGAAAACCCAGGGGCCGGCCTTGCGGATAGGTGGTCTCGAACGAAAAGCGATCCGCCACATCGGGCGGCGCGAAGCGGATGCCGTGGCGGGATTCCAGCAGCGGCCGGTATTCCCGGCAGATCATCAGGTCTTCGGGCTCGAAGCGGTCGATGTCGGGATCCTGGAGCGCTTCCAGCAGCCGCCGCGAACGCAGCGAGAAACCACCGTTGCCGACGCAATGGGCGTCCTGGTGGAAACCCCAGCGCGCGCCGATGTAATCGTGGCGCAAAAAATCATCGCTCCAAGCCGTGGGATTGACCACATAGCCATCCCACTGGATCAGCAACACGTGCTCGGTCGCGATAAGCGGCAGGAGCTCCTTCATGACGAAGCGGGAATAATCCGCGCGCCCCGCCAGCGGTGCGATCGCAATGTGACGCGCGCCCCCGGTATCCGTGCCGGAATCCGACAAAAACAGGGCATCGACGAAATCCATGGCCGCGAGCGTCAGGCGCATTGCCCGTGCAGCCAGTGCATGGGTCTGGGTGTCGATTACGCACACCGTGGTGTTGGAGGCGCTGATCCTGGGTTCTGGCATGATGGTCTCGGCACGGAAAATCCCCGCTAACGCCCGGGCTGGCGCCGCCTGGCGTCAGCCAGCCAAATTATAGTGCGCGCCGGAAGTCCTGCCACGACCCAGCAGAGCTGCCATCCACGCGCCGCAGCACGCCGCAACTCCGCTCCCGCTCATTTCTATCCATAACATATCCATAAGCTGCCGGCTGCCACCGGACCACCTATGATGAGCGCCATCCATCACCGGCGCGCGTCATGTCCTCCCCAAAGTTCTATTGGTCACCGGCCTTGCCGATCACCGTCGCCGGAGCCGCCTGCAGCACCTGGGCCCACTGGCCCGGTCATTCCTCCTACGACACGCTCGCCCAGTTGCGCGATGGCCTGAGCCGTACCTACGCATCCAATCAGCCACCAGCCATGTCCTGGCTGGTGGCGAGCGCCCTGCAGACTCCCCTCGGATTCGGCGCCCTGCTGCTGATCAACATCGGTCTGTGGGGCTGGGCCGGCTGGCTGATCCACCGATTGCTGGCCGCACACGGCCTGCGCCGGCCTTGGCCCGCGCTGCTGGTCTGGTGGCTGTTTCCCGTGAGTTTTCTCTATTCGGGCATCCTCTGGAAGGATGTTCTGGCGGCACATCTCGCGACCCTGGCCTTTCTGCTGGTAACGCCTCGCCCTTGCCAAACTGCCGGGCCAGGAGCACTCGCCGCGAGCGCACTGGCCATTGCCTCCGCCACGTTGGTACGCCAGCAGATGGCACTGATGATTCCGCTCCTGGGTGCAGCCATCTGGTTCGCGCGTCCAGGCTTTACTCGCATGTATCGATCGGGCATCGCCGCGGCCTGGCTTGCCGGCGTGCTGGCCCTGAGCTGGGCCGCCGACAGCGCACTAGCCCGCGGCGCCCGCCAGGTCAGCGGGCTGGCCACGCTGGGCGCGGTTTATCAGTTGACCACGTTCGATCTGGCGGGCATCCGTAGCCACGGCGGACAACTCCGGCTCCCCGCGCTCGATGCCGCCGGAGTCGAACGCCAGAGCCTGTCCGAGATGTTCGATCTCTATGGCGCGGATCGGGTCGATCGGCTCGGCGTCTATCTTCGCAATCCCTTGGCCGGCCTTACCGATCCCAATCCTCTCCTGCTCGCCGACTGGCGTGCCAGCATCCGCGCCAATCCGATCGCCTACGCCGCACACCGCTGGGAGCATTTTTCCTGGCAGGCAGGACTGCGCGATCCATTGCGCTGTCTGCCCTATCATTTCGGTGTCGAGCCGCAGCCGGACGGATTTCCCGCGCTGCCGCTGCCCACCCCCAGACCGGAGCGCGACGCCCGGTTGCGGACCATCGCCGAATCCCTGCTGCCCCTGTTCCGACCGGCGCTCTACGCGGGCGTCGCGATGCTGGCACTGGCGCTGCTGGCGTGGCGGCGCCCTCTGGGCTGGACTGCTCTGGCGCTGTTTCAGCTTGCCGGGTTGGCCTATCTCGGCAGCTATCTGCTGATCGGCATCGCCTGCGATTTCCGCTACGCCTACTTCCTGGTTCCAGTGGCCCTCGTCGGAGCCTTTTCGTTCTGGCTTCCCGCACCCACCCATTCCGGAGCATCCTCAAGGTGACAGGAACGTCCGTCATTGCAGTCATCATCCCCTGCTACAACGAAGCCGCCGCCATCGGCACCGTGGTGCACGACTTTCGCACCGCGCTGCCCGCTGCGCGCATCCTGGTATTCGACAACAATTCAACCGATGCCACTGCGGAGGTTGCGCGTGGAGCCGGCGCCGAAGTCCTGCCGGCGCCCATCCAGGGCAAGGGCAATGCCGTGCGCCAGGCCTTTGCCGCCGTCGATGCCGACATCTATGTGCTGGTCGATGGTGATGCCACCTACGAGGCCGCGGCGGCGCCGCGGCTGGTGGCAGCCCTGCGCGACGGCGGCCTCGATATGGTCATCGGCGCCCGGCGCGGCACTGCCGAGGCGGCCTATCGCGCCGGGCACCGGCTGGGCAATCGTCTGCTCACGGGGCTGATCAACTGGCTGTTTCGCGGCCGCGTCGACGACCTGCTGTCCGGCTACCGAGTGTTTTCGCGCCGCTTCGTGAAATCCTTTCCCGCCCTCGCCGAGGGCTTCGAGACCGAAACCGAACTCACCGTGCATGCGCTCGCGTTGGGCATGCCCTTTGCGGAGCTGCCGACCGACTACGGCGCCCGCCCCGAGGATTCCCACAGCAAGCTCAACACCTGGCGCGACGGCTTCCGCATCCTGGCCACCGCCATCAAGCTGTTCGAAAAGGAGCGGCCGCTGCTGTTCTTCGGCGCCCTGGCCCTGGTGTTTGCGCTGGTGGCGATCGGGTTGACGGCACCGATCTTCGCCGAATTCCTCGCCACCGGCCTGGTGCCAAGGTTTCCCACCGCCATCCTGGCGACCGGGCTGATGATTCTCGCCGCACTGAGTCTGGCGGCGGGCGTGATCATCGACGCCATCACCCACGCCCGCCGCGAACTGCGCCGCCTCGCCTACCTCGCCATCCCGGCGCCCCGCCCATGATGGGGCAGTTGCTGCGCTTCGCCGCGGTCGGCTGCGTCGGCTTCGCGGTCGATGTGGCGATGCTCCAGTTGCTGCGCGCCGCCGGCGCGGGCCTGCTGTGGGGACGCGCCGGCTCCTTCCTGGCCGCCGCCACCACCACCTGGGCGCTGAACCGCCGCTATACCTTCGACGACCGCGCCGCGACCGCCGGACCGGCCGCCACCGGCCGCCAATGGCTGCGGTTTCTCGCCGCCAACGGCGTGGGCGGCGGGATCAACTTCGGCGTGTACACCGCGCTGGTGTTGGGCAGCCGGCTGTGCCGCGAACAACCTGCGCTGGCGGTGGCCGCCGGGTCGCTCGCCGGGCTCGCCTTCAACTTTGCCGCGTCCCGGCACTGGGTATTTCGACTCCCATCCGGACGCTGACGCCCCGACATAAAGGTACACGCCGTCCGTTGGGTGCCCGCTATAATGCCCCGCTATTCCGCCATCCGGCAGCCCTCCATGTCTCGAGCTCGCATCCCCGCCCTGGCCCTGTTCCTGCTCTTGCTCGCCGGCTGCGGCAACAAGGGTCCGCTGTTCCTGCCGCCACCCGCCACCCAGCAGGCCGAGTCCGCGGCCAGCGCGCCGGCGGCCGCTCCGGCTCCGGAGACCACGCAACCGGCGACCAGCGAACCCGGCACCACGGCGCCCCCCGCACCCACGCCCCCTGCCGGGAACTGACCCGGCGATGGAGCACTTGCGCCTGGAGCACGGCGAACTGCACTGCGAAGGCGTCGCGCTGGCGGCGATCGCGCGCGAGCTGGGCACGCCGACCTATGTCTACAGCAGCGCCGCGCTCGCCGCCAATTATCGCGCCTATGCCGATGCCCTGGCCGGCACCGGGCACCTGATCTGCTACGCGGTCAAGGCCAATTCCAATCTCGCGGTGCTGAACCTGCTGGCACGGCTCGGCGCCGGCTTCGACATCGTCTCCGGCGGTGAACTGGCGCGGGTGCTGGCCGCGGGCGGCGATCCCGCCAAGGTGGTGTTTTCCGGGGTCGGCAAGAGCGCGGCGGAAATGGCCGAGGCGCTGGGCGCCGGCATCCATTGCTTCAATGTCGAATCCAGCGCCGAACTCGAACGCCTGAATGCGGTGGCGGGCAGTCTGGGCCGGCGCGCGCCGGTCTCGCTGCGGGTGAACCCCGACATCGACGCCGGCACCCATCCCTACATCGCCACCGGATTGTCCGAGAACAAATTTGGTCTGCCCATCGCCGCGGCGCGCGCCTGCTACGCGCAGGCCCGTGCGTTGCCCCATATCGAGATCCGCGGGGTGGATTGCCATATCGGCTCTCAACTCACCACTCTGGCACCGTTCGAGGCTGCACTGGAGCGGGTGTTGCTGCTGGTCGCGGAGCTGCGCGCCGACGGCATCGAACTGCATCACCTCGATCTCGGCGGCGGCCTCGGCGTGCGCTACCGCGACGAGACGCCACCGGCAGCCGCGGACTACGTGGCCGCGCTGCGCCGCCATACCGACTCCCTGGGGCTGACGTTGATTCTCGAACCCGGCCGCTCCATCGTCGCCGATGCCGGCCTGCTGCTCACCCGGGTCGAATACCTCAAGAACAACGGCGACAAGCACTTCGCCATCGTCGATGCCGCCATGAACGACCTGGTGCGCCCGGCCCTGTACGCAGCCTGGATGGCGATCGAGCCGGTGGCACCGCGCGCGGATGCGCCCGAACGGCGCTACGACGTGGTCGGTCCGGTGTGCGAAACCGGCGATTTCCTCGGCCGCGACCGCCCGCTGCGCCTGGCCGCGGGCGACCTGCTGTGCGTGCGCGGCGCCGGCGCCTACGGCTTCACCATGAGCTCCAACTACAACACGCGACCGCGCGCCGCCGAAGTGATGGTCGTCGGCGATCGCTTCCACCTGGTGCGCGAGCGCGAGACCATCGCCGATCTGATGCGCGGCGAACACCTGCTGCCGGAGACCTGAGGTGCAGCTGCGCTTCACCAAGATGCACGGCCTCGGCAACGACTTCGTGGTGCTCGACGGTGTCACCCAGGCGCTGCACGTCACCCCGGAAATGGCGCGCCACCTCAGCGACCGCCACTTCGGCATCGGCTGCGACCAGGTGCTGGTGGTGGAACCGCCGGAACGGCCCGACGTCGACTTTCGCTATCGCATCTTCAACGCCGACGGCAGCGAAGTCGCCCAGTGCGGCAACGGCGCCCGCTGTCTGGCGAAGTTCGTTCACGACCAGCGGCTGTGCCTGAAAATGCGCATCCGCGTGCAGACCGCGGCCGGGGTCCTGGAACTCGTGGACAAAGGCCGGGGCCAGTACCAGGTCGCCCTGGGCGTGCCGAATCTGGAGCCGGCGGCGATCCCGCTCGCGGTGGCCGCCCGCGCCGCCACCTATGCCCTCGAGCTGGATGGCGTCCGGGTGGAATTTCGCGCGCTGTCGCTGGGCAACCCCCACGCAGTGCTGGTGGTTCCGGACGTGGCCACCGCGCCGGTCTCCGATCTCGGGCCGCGCATCGGCGCCGACCCGCTGTTTCCGGAGGGCGTCAACGTCGGCTTCATGGCCGTGCACGACCGCCACCAGATCGATCTGCGGGTGTTCGAGCGCGGTGCCGGTGAGACGCTGGCCTGCGGCAGCGGCGCCTGCGCCGCCGCGGTGGCGGGTATCCTCGGCGACCTGCTAGACTCGCCGGTGCGCGTCAACCTGCCGGGCGGCACCCTGACCATCGAATGGGCCGGCGCGGGCCAGCCGGTGTTGATGACCGGGCCGGCCGTCACCGTGTTTCAGGGGCGCATGCGCTATGAGCCAAAAAAGTTCCGAACAGCACTCCGCCATGACTGACGATACCGGCGTCGCCGACTACCTGCGCGCGCATCCCGATTTCTTCGAGCGTCATCCGGAGGTGCTGGAACAGTTGCAGCTGCCGCACCAGAGCGGCGCCGCCATCTCCCTGATCGAACGCCAGGTGAGCGTGCTGCGCGAGCGCAATCTCGACATGCGCCAACGCCTCAACGCGCTGCTCACCACCGCGCGCGACAACGACAAGCTGTTCGAGAAGACCAAGCGCCTGGTGCTGGCGCTGCTCGAAGCCCATCAGCTCTCCGAGGTGGTGGACGCGCTGTACCACAGCCTGGCCGCCGACTTCGACGTGCCCTTCTACAACTTGGTGCTGCTCGGCGAGGCCACCGCGCTGCCGGCGAGCGGCGCCCGTGTGGTCGGCCTCGACGAGGCCCAGCAGAGCATCGGCGCCCTGCTGCGCGGCAACCGCGCCATCTGCGGCATCCTGCGCCGCGAGGAATTGCAGTTTCTGTTCGGCGACGACGCGGCCCGGGTCGGCTCGGTGGCCGCGGTGCCGCTCTACCGCGGCCGGGTGTTCGGCGTGCTCGCCATCGGCCACGGCGACCCCAACCACTACCGCAGCAGCATGGGCACGCTGTTTCTGAGCTACATCGCCGAAGTGCTCAATCGCGTCTGCCCGCGCCTGCTGGGTTGATGCCGCCGTGGCCGGCGTCCCCGCGCCCGCACAGCTCGACGCCTTCGACCGCCACCTGACCAGCGAGCGGCGCTGCTCGCCGCACACCCGCGCGGCCTATCGGCGCGACCTCGACCTGTTGCGCATCTGGTCGGCCGGCCAGGGCATCGCGGCGCTGTCCGAGGTTCGCCACCACCATATTCGCCAGTGCCTCGCACAACTCCACGGCGCGGGCCGCGCCAGCACCAGCCTGCAGCGCTGGCTGGCCTCGGTGCGCGCCCTGTTCCGCTTCGCCCGCACCCAGGGCTGGGCCGACGGCGACCCGTGCAGCGGCATCCGCGCGCCGCGCGGGGCGCGGCGGCTGCCGCAGATCCTCGACGTCGATCAGGCCCAGCAGCTGCTCGATGCGCCCGCAGCCGACACCCCCCTGGCGCTGCGCGACCAGGCGATGGCCGAGCTGTTCTACTCCTCCGGCCTGCGCCTGGCCGAACTGGCCGCGCTGGACTGCACCGCCCTCGATCTGGCGAGCGGCATGGTCCGGGTCACCGGCAAGGGCAACAAGACCCGGCTGCTGCCGGTGGGCGGCCAGGCCCGCACCGCGCTGCAGCGCTGGCTGGCGGTGCGCAAGACCTGGTGCACGGCGGACGAACCGGCGCTGTTCGTGGGCCCCGCCGGCCGCCGCCTCGGCCATCGCGCCATCCAGCAGCGGATGGCGCATCTGGGCCGGACGCGGGGCCTGCCCACGCACCTGCACCCGCACCTGCTGCGCCACTGCTTCGCCAGCCACCTGCTGGAGTCGAGCGGCGACCTGCGCGCGGTGCAGGAACTGCTCGGCCACGCCAATCTGGCCACCACCCAGATCTACACCCACCTGGATTTCCAGCACCTGGCCAA
>JADLCO010000065.1 GCA_020847115.1 Pseudomonadales bacterium
ACCCACCGCCCAGCCGCGCTGGCCGTCGGCGGCGAAGCCGATGCTGGTGAGGGGCCGCTGCGTGCCGCTCGCCTGCGGCTGCCAGCTGGCGCCGCCGTCGCGGGTGGCGATGACCGTGCCGTCGACGCCCACCGCCCAGCCGCGCTGGCCGTCGGCGGCGAAGTGGAGGCTCTGGAGCCACGCCTGCGTGCCGCTCGCCTGCGGCTGCCAGCGGGCGCCGCCGTCGCGGGTGGCGATGACGGTGCCGCCATCGCCCACCGCCCAGCCGCGCTGGGCATCGACAAAAAATACCGCCTGCAGGTCAGTCCGCGCGCGGTCTATGGCCGGTTCCGGCGGCGGCTCTGGAGGCGCGCCCGGCGAGGGCGGCTCGGCCTTATTGGGCGAGGGCGTTGCAGCTGGCTTATCGCCTGCGGCGGTGTCCGCTTTGCTGCCGGAGTCGTAGTTGCCTTGTTTTGCGTCGATCTGCTGCTGTTGCTGCTGTTGTTTCAGCTCCGGCGCTGGCGCGCCGGCGTCTGCCGCCTGAGCGCTCGCTATCGGCAGCAGGGACGCCGCGGCGGCCGGGGCGCCCTGCGTGCCCGCCGCCACGCGCGGCCGCTGTTGCCGCCAGGTGCGCCCGTCGTCGTCGGAATGCACGATCAGCCCGCCGCCGCCCACCGCCCAAACCTGCTTCGAGTCCGGCAGGACGAATACGGCGTTCAGATCGGCGGCAATGACGGTGCGCCGGAAGGCGTTGCGCTCCAGCGGATAGCGCCACCAGTCGGCCTTGGCCACGTCCCAGTTGCCGATGGGGCGGAACGGGTCGGGGCGCGGCGGCTGGGTGGCGGCGAACCAGGTGGACAGCGTCAGCAGGGTGCCGAAAAGGATCAGCAACGCCCAACTGGCGGTGCGGGAGAGGTGCGTCCTGTTGTTTCCCTGAGGATTTCCTTGCTGCGCTTCCATGTTCTGCACTCTTGGCAATTCCCGGCGCCGCGCCAGAGGAAAACATACGATTGGGCTGTGCCCGGGGTCAATCGCGGAAGATGCAGGTTGTGCTGGACGGCCTCCGCGAGAGCCTGCCGGGGCTGGCGGCAGGCTGATCGCGACGGAGTGGTGACGGGTTCTAGCGCAGCTCCAGGGCCTGATAGCCGCTTTCCGCGACTTCCCGGCACTTGCGCCGGAACAGGGGTGCGGGCCCGGCATAGAGCAGCAGCGCTCTGGGCTTGCCCGGGATGTTGTCGCCCATCAGCCAGCTATTGGCCTTGGTGAGCAGGGTCTTGTCGGCTTCCTCCTCGGCGTGCCGGGTCCATTCATCCTCTGCTGCCGCAGTGGGTTCCGCGCGGGTCAGGCCGCGGTCGCGCATGTGGCAGGCGAGGTCGGTGACCCAATCCACGGTCACCTGGGCGCAGCGGGGAATGTTGCAGAAGGCGGCGTGGGGACCGATGTGCATGAACAGGTTGGGGAAGCCCGCGGTCTGGAGGCCCATAAAGGTCTTGAGCTCCCGCGACCACTTGTCGCGGATCAGCCGGCCGTCGCTGCCGCGGATATCGATCCGCGTGATGGCGCCGGTGCCGGCGTCGAAGCCGGTGGCGAAGATGATGAGATCGAGTTCGTATTCCTGTGCCGCGGTGCGGATGCCTTTGGGCGTGATGCATTCGATGGGCTGTTCGCGGACGTCCACCAGGGTCACGTTGGCGCGGTTGTAGGTCTCGTAGTAGTTGGTTTCCATGGGCACCCGGCGCTGGCCGAAGCCGTGGGTGGTGGGGATCAGCTTCTCGGCCACCGCCGGGTCCTTGACCCGCGCGCGGATTTTTTTGGCCACGAATTCCGACAGCAGCCGGTTCGCGCGGATATCGGTCATCACATCGCGGAAGTTGCCGAGCCAGAGGGCGAAGCCGCGGCCGTTCTGATACAGCGCCTCGAATTTCGCCTCGCGCTCGGCGTCGCTGACTTCGAACATGGAGCGCTGGTCGAATTCGTGCATGAAGGCCCCGGCAGTGCGGTCGCACAGCGCCAGGATCTCGGGGTAGCGCACCTTCAGCGCCGCCTGCTCCTCGGCGGGGATGGGCGCATTGTGCAGCGGCGCACACCAGTTGGCGGTGCGCTGGAATACATGAAGGTGCGCGGCCCCCTCGGCGACATGGGGAATCAGCTGCACGGCGGTGGCACCGCTGCCGATGACGCCCACGCGCTTGCCCTGGTAGACCGACTTGTCTCCGCCCAGTCCCTCCGGCGCGTGGGGCCAGCGCGAGGTGTGAAAGCACTGACCGCGGAAGCTGTCGACGCCCGGGATGTCGGGCAGCTGGGTGGCCGAGAGGATGCCCGAGGCCATGATCAGAAACCGGGCCCGGAAGCAAGCGCCGCTCTCGGTGAGGACCTCCCAGCGGTGATCGGTCTCGTCGAAGGTGGCGGCGGCCACCCTGGTATCGAAGCGGATGTGTGGGCGCAGGTCGAAACGGTCCGCGACATGGTTCAGATAGGCCAGGGTCTCGGGCTGGGCGGCGAAATGCTCGCTCCAGTTCCAGTCGCGCAGGAGTTCCTCGGAGAAGGTGTAGGCATAGGTGTAGCTTTCGGAGTCGAAGCGGGCACCCGGATAGCGGTTCCAGTACCAGGTGCCGCCGACGCCGCTGCCGGCCTCGAGGCACAGCACCGAAAAGCCCGCCTCGCGCAGGCGGAGGACCTGATAGAGACCGGAAACCCCGGCGCCGACGATCAGGGCATCGTAGGTGGGGATTGACGAATTGCCGGCGGTGCCGGGCTGGGCGTAGGACATGACTGTCTCCACGGGCTGTTGGGAATCGTTATGGTTTGCCGTCGAGCGCGGTTGCGCGCCTGGGCGGAAGTCCGCCCAGGCGGCGGGTTTTATCCCGGTTGATCGGCGTCCTATCATGTTTGCGATGGATCTGTCCAGCTGCGCGTGGGCGGTGGCGCCGCCCGGCAGGGCCGTCTGCGGTTTTGCCGCCGCTCTCGCCAGTCGATAGAATCCCTGGCCTTTCCGGGTTTCCCAGTGGCAGTCGCCCGTTTTCCGTTTCCATTCCCGGTTTTCATTGCAGCGAGTCCGGCCATGAGCAGCACCAACGAGAATTTTCCCGAGATCCGCGCAGCGGTCGCCAAATTGTGCAGCCAGTTTCCCGGCGAGTACTGGCGCGCCCTCGACGACACCGCCACCTATCCCACCGAATTCGTGCGCGCGCTTACCGAAGCGGGCTTTCTGTCGGTGCTGATTCCTGAGGAATACGGCGGCGCCGGCCTGCCGATCGCGGCCGGCTGTGCGGTGCTCGAGGAGATCCAGCGCTCGGGCTGCAACGGCAGCGCCTGCCACGCCCAGATGTACACCATGGGCACCCTGCTCAAGCACGGCAACGAGGACCAGAAGCGCCGCTACCTGCCCGGCATCGCCGCGGGCGAGCTGCGCTTGCAGGCGTTCGGCGTCACCGAGCCGACCAGCGGCACCGACACCACCCGCATCCGCACCCGCGCGGTGCGCGACGGCGACGACTATGTGATCAACGGCCAGAAGGTGTTCATCTCCCGCACCCAGCACTCCGACCTGATGGTGCTGCTGGTGCGCACCACACCCTACGAGGAGGTGAAAAAGCCCTCCGACGGCATGTCGGTGTTCCTGGTGGACATGCGCGAGGCGGTGGGCAACGGGCTCACCATCAAGCCCATCAAGACCATGATCAACCACTCCACCACCGAGCTGTTCTTCGACAACCTGCGGGTGCCGGCGGCCAACCGAATCGGCGAGGAAGGCAAGGGCTTCAAGTACATCCTCGACGGCATGAACGCCGAGCGCATCCTGATCGCCTCCGAGTGCATCGGCGATGCCCGCTTCTTCATCGAGCGCGCCAGTGACTACGCGCGCGAGCGCATCGTGTTCGGCCGCCCCATCGGCCAGAACCAGGGTATCCAGTTTCCCATCGCGCGCGCCTATGCCGAGACCGAGGCGGCGGCGCTGATGGTGCTCAATGCCGCGCGCCTGTTCGATGAGGGCAAGCCCTGCGGCAGCGAGGCCAACATGTGCAAGATGGTCGCCTCCGAGGCTGCCTGGCACGCTGCCGACACCTGCCTGCAGACCCACGGCGGCTTCGGCTACACCCAGGAATACGACATCGAGCGCAAGTTCCGCGAGACGCGGCTGTATCAGACCGCGCCGATCTCCACCAACCTGATCCTGTCCCATATCGCGATCCACGAGCTGGATCTGCCCAAGTCGTTCTGAGGATCGCCATGACGGCCATCGATCTCGATCATCTGCGCCAGTGGGAAGGGCGCCAGGAACAGGCCAGTGACACCATCGAGCCCGCCAAGGTGCGGGCCATGGCCGCTACGTTGGACTGGGAGCAGGCGCCCGAGCCGGGCGATGAACTGCCCAAGCCCTGGCACTGGCTGTATTTCCTCGCTGCGGCAAGGCAGTCGCAGATCGGCCGCGACGGGCACCCCCAGCGCGGCGGCTTTCTGCCGCCGGTGCCGTTGCCGCGGCGCATGTGGGCCTCGGGCAACGTGGAATTCCTCGCGCCGCTGCACGTGGGCGACAGCGCCCAGCGCACCAGCACAGTGAAGAGCGTCACCCACAAGCGCGGCGGCACCGGGGACCTGGTGTTCGTCACCGTCGAACACGAGATCGCGGTGGCCGGAACTCCCGTCATTCGCGAGCGCCAGCATCTGGTGTACCGGGAGGATCCGGACCCGAACGCGCCGCCGCCCAAGCCGGTGCCGCCGCCGGCACCCGCGCAGTTCGGTCGTGAGTGGCTGCCGGACCCGGTGCTGCTGTTTCGCTATTCCGCGCTCACCTTCAACGGCCACCGCATCCACTACGACCGCGACTACGCGATGCGCGAGGAGGGCTACTCCGGCCTCGTGGTGCACGGCCCGCTGAGCGCCACGCTGCTGCTCGATCTGGTGCGGGCCCAGTGCCCGGAGCAGACCATCGGTTATTACGATTACCGCGCGGTGCGGCCGCTGATCGACGGCGCGCCGTTTCGGGTCGAGGGCCGTCGCACCGAGGGCGGCCTGGATCTGTGGGTAGTCGATCGCGACGGCGCCGTGACCATGCAGGCGAGCGTCGCCGCGAGGAAGCCCGCATGAGCGCGCGTGAACTGCCGTCCTGGCGCTCGGCCCTGTTCGTGCCGGCGCATGTGGAGAAATTCGTCTCCAAGGCCCATACCCGCGGCGCCGATGCCATTATCCTCGATCTCGAAGACAGCGTGCCTCTGGCCGAGAAGGCCAGCGCCCGCGACGGTGTCGCCGCGGCCGCGGCCACGGTCGCCGCCCACGGCCTCGACGTGCTGGTGCGCATCAACCGCCCCTGGCGGCTCGCGGTGCGCGATCTGGAGGCGAGTGTCTGTGCCCAGGTCCACACGCTGGCGATACCCAAGGTGGCGAGCGGCGATCACATCGCCTTCATCGCCGAGACGCTCGACGAGATCGAAGTCGAGAAAGGCCTGCCCGTCGGTCATACCCGGTTGCTGCCCTTCATCGAGGGGCTGGACGGTCTCGCCAACATTCGCGACATCGCGTCCGCATCGCCGCGCAATCTCGGACTTTTTCTCGGCGCCGAGGATTTCAGCGCCGAAGTCGGCATGGTGCCGGCGCACCAGGGACTGTTCGCGCCCAGCCAGCAGGTAGTGTTCGCGGCGCGCCGCGCCGGCATCCTGCCCCTCGGTTTCGTCGGCTCGATCGCGGACTATTCCGATCTGGAGCTGTTCCGCGAGCGCATCCGCGAAGCGCGCGCACTTGGCTTTGTGGGTGCGCTCGGCATCCATCCCAGTCAGATCGGCATCATGAACGAGGAATTCGTCCCCAGTGCCGAGGAGATCGCCCACGCCGAAGGACTACTCGCGGTTTACGAGCAGGCGCTGGCCGAAGGCCGCGGCGCTGCCGCCTACAAGGGCAAGATGATCGACGCACCGGTGGTGGCGCGTGCCCGCGAAGTGCTGCGCAAGGCCGCCGCGCGCGGCTGAACCCGTATTTTTTACCGACGAGGAACCGTCATGACCGACGCCGTGCTCTACGAACTCAAAGACCGCATCGCCACCATCACCCTGAACCGCCCGGAGACCCGCAACGCGCTCTCCGATGAGGTCGTTCCCGCGCTGATCGCGCAGCTCGAACGCGCCGAGGCCGACCCGGCGGTGAGCTGCATCATCCTCACCGGCGCCGGCACGAGCTTCTCTTCCGGGGGCAACCTCAAGGAGATCCGCGCCATGACCCAGGAGAAGAAGCTAAGCGTGCATGGCATCCGCAACTGGTATCTGGACTGTATCCAGCAGATTCCCCGCACCATGGCCAAACTGACGGTGCCGGTGATCTGCGCGGTCAACGGCCACGCCATCGGCGCCGGCTGTGATCTGACCATGATGTGCGACATCCGCATCGCCTCCGAAAAGGCCGTGTTCGCCGAGAGCTTCATGCGCGTCGGCCTGATTCCCGGCGACGGCGGCGCCTGGTTCCTGCCGCGGGTGATCGGCCTGTCGCGCGCCTGCGAGATGAGCTACACCTGCGACCTGATCGACGCGCACAAGGCCGAGCGCTGGGGCATGGTGTCGGAGGTGGTGCAGCAAGATGCCCTGCTGTTCGCTGCCAGGGCCATGGCACAGCGCATCGTCGCGCACCCGCCGATCGGCATCCGCTACGCCAAGAAGCTGCTGATGGAATCCCAGCAGATGCCGCTGTCGGCGGCGCTGGAGATGGCTGCCGGCATGCAGGCGACGCTACAGAACACCGCCGACCACCTTGAAGCCATCGACGCTGCGCTGGAGAAGCGCACGCCGGTGTTCAAGGGCGCCTGACGAACCGCTCACCATGCGCGGGGTGATGCTCGACCGCGACAGCCTGCACCCCGCCGATCTCGACTTCAGCGGGCTGGCCGCCACCCTCGATCACTGGCAGTGGCATGCGGCGACAGCATTGTCCGAACTCGCCGAGCGCCTTGCCGGCTGCGCGGTGGTGGTGACCAACAAGGTGCCGCTGGATGCCGCCACCATCGCCGCGGCGCCGGAACTGCGTCTGATCTGTGTCGCTGCCACTGGCGTCGACAAGGTCGATCTCGATGCCGCCCGCGCGCGCGGCATCCCGGTGTGCAATGTGCGCAACTACGGCACCGCGGCGGTGGGCCAGCACGTGTTCGCGCTGCTGCTCGCGCTCGCCACGCGCTGGCACGAATATGCTGCCGATGTGCGTCCCGGGGAATGGTCCCGGGCCGACAACTTCTGCCTGATGCAGCGCCCGGTCATGGAGCTGGCCGGCAAAACCCTCGGCATCATCGGCCACGGCGCCCTGGGCCGCGAGGTGGCGCGGCTCGGTGCGGCCTTCGGCATGGAGGTACGGGTGGCGCAGAGTCTGCGCGCCGATGCAGCTCCCGAACCCGGTCGCATACAACTTGGCGAACTGCTCAGCACGAGCGATGTGGTTTCCCTGCACTGTCCGCTGAGTCCGACGACCAAGGGATTGGTAGATGCGCGCTTTCTCGCGGCGATGAAGCCAGGGGCGCTGCTCATCAACACGGCACGCGGTGCCTTGGTGGATGTAGCCGCGCTGCGCGCGGCGCTATGTTCGGGCCGGCTCAGTGGCGCTGCGCTCGACGTGCTCGACCGGGAGCCACCGCCGGCCGATCATCGGCTGCTGAATGCGGCCATACCCAATCTATTGATTACCCCGCACTGTGCGTGGGTTAGCCGCGAGAGCCGCCAGCGTCTGCTCGATGCCATCGCTGCCAATGTGCGCGCCTGGCGCGCTGGGCAGCCCATCAGCCGGGTGGCCTGATCGTGGTGCGACGGCAATGGGTCGGTTTTGCAGTGTCAATCTGCGATGAATCTGTAGGGAGAAAATGAAGCCATGACCGTGGTCGATACGCGCACTCGATGGAACCAGGTCGGCGCCGAGTTCGTGGATCGCCACTGCGATCTGTGCGGCAGTGGCGAGAGCCATGCCCTGGTGCGGTTGCACGGCAGCGCCTATCACGAGTGCGCAAGCTGCGGTCTCATCTACGCGTGCCCCATCGCGCGCAATCTGAGTGCGATCAACGAGCACAACTACGCCGAGAATCTTCCAGCCTATGCCGCCAAGGTGGAGCGCCAGAAACCGCGCAATCTGCGCCGCCTGCGCGGGTTCGAACGCTATCGCCAAACCGGCAATTTTCTCGAGCTGGGCTGCAATGCCGGTATCGTGATCGCCGCCGCCCGCGATGCCGGCTGGCGCGCCCATGGCGTGGACATCTCCGTTGCCGCCACCAGCTACGCGCGGGAAACCCTTGGCCTGGAGGTGTTTTGCGGCACGCTCGTGGAAGCCGCCTACGCGGACGACCACTTCGACGTGGTGTACAGCAACTCCGTGCTTGAACACCTCGAACATCCCTTTGCCAATCTGCTCGAAGTGCGGCGCATCCTGCGGCCCGGTGGCGTGTTCTACGCCGACACGGTGAATTGGGACAGCTACACCCGGCGCATCCTCGGCACCGAGTGGCGCTACATCGATCCCATCGACCACGTGCATCTGTACACGCCACGGAATGTGCGCGAGCTGGCGCGCCGTGCCGATTTCGAGATCGAGCGCATCTGGACTACCGGTGTGCGCGTAGAGCCCAACCGGCCCGGCACCCGCTGGCGGCCACCCTGGCACCTGCGCTTGTGCAAGGGTCCGCTGTCGCTCGCAGCGCGTTTCACCGGCAGGGGCGATGCGATCCGCTTCCTGCTGCGCAAGCCCTTGCGCTGAGCCGGGTTGGGCTCCCGGTCAGAAACGCTCATCTGCGCGGAGCAAGCGCCACTGGCCGGGCGGTAGGTCGCCCAGCCGCACGCGGCCGATGCGCACGCGCTTGAGGCCGGTGACCCGTAGCCCCACCAGTTCGCACATGCGCCGGATCTGGCGCTTGCGGCCCTCGCGCAGTACGAAGCGCAGCTGATCGGGGTTGGCCCAGCCCACCTGCGCCGGCCGCAGCGGTTTGCCGTCGAGCGCGAGGCCGTGGTTGAGCAGTGCCAGGCCGTGCGCGTCCAGCTTGCCTTCGACGCGCACCAGATATTCCTTGTCCACGCGGGAGTCGGCGCCGATCAGCTGGCGCGCGATGCGGCCGTCCTGGGTGATCACCAGCAGCCCGGTGGAGTCGATATCCAGGCGGCCAGCGGGCGCCAGTCCGCGCAGAAATTCCGCACGCCAGAGAGGCTGGTCGCCCGCCAGCTGGTTGGCGGCGGTGACAAGTACGACGGCGGGCTGGTAGCCGCCCTCGGCCTGCCCCGAGACATAGCCGATGGGCTTGTGCAGCAGGATGGTGGCGCGGTTTTGCTGCTGCCGTTGTGCCGGCTTGGCCAGGGTGATTTCGGCGTCCGGCGCGGCGCGGGTGCCGAGCTGGGTCACCCGTTCGCCGTTGACGAACACCAAGCCCTGTTCGATGTAGGCATCGGCCTCGCGGCGCGAGCACAGGCCGCGCTCGGCCAGCAGCTTGGAGACGCGGACGCCGGCGGCGTCCGGCCCGCGGCCGTTGCCGGTCAGGCGAAGATCTCCGCCATCAGTTCCACCGCCTGGGTGTTGGCGTCGGACAGCAGCAGCGTGCCGACTTCCCCGCGCTTCGCGGCGGCCGCCCAGCGCTGGGCGCGGGCGCGGATGCGCGCCGGCGGGCCGACCAGGTTGCAGGCGTCCACCAGGGCGTCGGGCACCGCGGCGGCGGCCTCGTCCTTGCGCCCGGCCAGGTAGAGATCCTGGATCTTCACGGCTTCGGCTTCGTAGCCCAGGCGCTTGGCGTAGTCGTTGTAGAAATTCTTGGCGCGCGCACCCAGGCCGCCGATGTAGAGCGCGAGGTTGTTCTTGATGGGCTTCATGCAGGCGGCGAGATCGTCGCCGATCACCACGCGCACGAAGGGCGCGACATCGAAATTGGCGAGCGACTTGCCACCGCCGGCCGCGGCGAACCCGTCCTGGATGGGTTTGGCGAACACATCGAAACGCTCCGGGTCCATCCACACCGGGAAGAAACCGTCCGCCACTTCCGCCGCCGCGCGCACGCCCGCCGGTGTGATGTTGGCGCTGTACACGGGAATGTCGGCGTCGCAGTGCAGGATGCTCTTGAGCGGCTTGCCGAGCCCGGTGGCGCCTGGGCCGCGATAGGGCAACTGGTACATCTCCCCGTCGAAGCTGACCGGCGCCTCGCGGGCGAAGATCTGCTTCATGATCTGGATGTACTCCTTCAGACGCGTGACCGGCTTGCCGTAGGGCACGCCGTGCCAGCCCTCGACCACCTGCGGGCCGGAGGCGCCCAGGCCGACGATGAAGCGGTTGTCGGAGAGGTGGGACAGGGTCATGGCGGTCATCGCCGCCATCGCCGGGGTGCGCGCTGGCATCTGCATGATCGCGGTGCCGGCGCGGATGCGGGTGGTGTTGGCGAGAATCCAGGTGGCGGTGGTCACGGCATCGGAGCCGTAGGCTTCGGCCGTCCACACCGAGTCGTAGCCGAGTCGTTCGGCGTGGCGGATCACCTCGAGCGGTACCTTCACCTTGTTGCCGGAATAGCCGGTCATCAGTCCGAGCTTCATGATCGATCCCCTGGAGAGCGTGTTTCATTGCAGGTCGTGGTCGGCGCTACCATAGCAGACCCGTGAACGCTGCAGATGCTCCCAACCACCGATGACCCCCAACCACCGATAACTCCCAACCGCCGATAAGGCATAACAAGAGAGATGCGCGATGGATATCGGAATCCTGTTTTCGTTTCGCAATCCCGGCTTCAACCGGGTGCCCTGGGCCCGGACCTACGCCAATGAACTGGCGCTGGCCGCGGAGGCCGAGGCGCTCGGCTACGACCACGTCTGGCTGAGCGAACACCACTTCGTCGACGACGGCTATTCGCCGTCGCTGCTGCCCATCGCCGCCGCCGTGGCCGCACGCACCGAGCGCATCCGCATCGGCACCTACGTGATGCTGCTGCCGTTCCACAATCCGGTGCGCCTGGCCGAGGACGTGGCCACGGTGGATGCCATCGCGGACGGCCGCTTCGATCTGGGCGTGGGTCTCGGTTACCGGCCCGGCGAATTCGCTGGCATGGGCATCCCCAGCAGTGAGCGCGCGGCGCGCTTCCAGGAGGCGCTGCCGCTGGTGCAGCGGCTGCTGGCCGGCGAGACGGTGTCGATCGAGGGCCGCTTTCACCGCTTCCGGGAGGTGCGCATCACCCCACAGCCGGTGCAGAAGCCGGTGCCGATCTGGGTAGGGGCGCGCGGCGACCGGGCGCTGGAACGGGCCGCCCGGCTCGGCTGTCACCTGGCTTCGGTAGGCGCACCGGGGCATCGCGAGAAATACCTGGCGGCCCTGGCCAGCGCCGGCCGCAACGCAGCGGACCACTACGTCGGCCAGCTCGCGGTGGTCTATGTGGCGCCGACCGCGGCCCAGGCCTGGCGCGAGAGCGGCCGCGCCGTCCAGCACGTGGTCCAGCAGTACCAGGCCTGGGCGGCGGAATCCGGCGATGCCACCGGCGACGCGCTGGCCACCATGGCGGTGCCGCCGGCGGAGGAGTTCATGGCCGGGCGCGTTGCCGAGGTGATGGGGCGCCCTGCTATGATTGGCGACCCCGAACAGGTCCGGCAGCGCCTGCGCGAGTTCTGTGTGCTGACCCCGGCGACCCATTTGGTGTTGATGATGGCGCTGCCGGGCGTGGTGCCGGAGCATACCCGCGCCAGCATGGCGCTGTTTGCCCGTGAGGTGCTGCCGCACCTGCGCGGCTGATCGCCTCCCATCCGATTGGTCCGACTTCACACAGGAACATGCCATGAGCGATTCCAAGCCCACCCTGGCCATTCTCGGCGGCAGCGGCGATCTCGGCGGCGGTCTGGCGTTTCGCTGGGCGCGCGCCGGCTATCCGGTGATCATCGGTTCGCGCAGCGCGGACAAGGCCCGGGAGGCGGCCGCCGCACTGGCTGCCCGGGTGTCGGCGGGCGACGTGCGCGGCCTCGACAACCAAGCCGCGGCGGCCGCGGGGGACATCGTGGTGTTGACCGTGCCTTTCGCCAACCAGGCGCCGACACTGGAGGCGGTCAAGGCGCCGGTGCAGGGCAAGATCCTCATCGACGTCACCGTGCCCCTGGTGCCGCCCAAGGTGGGCACCGTGCAGCTGCCCGCGGGCGGCAGCGCCGGGCAGATCGCACAGAGCCTGCTCGGTGAGGGCGTGCGCGTGGTGTCGGCGTTCCAGAACGTGGCGGCCGCACATCTCGAGGACCCGGATCACGATCCCGACTGTGACGTGCTGGTGTGCGGCAATGACGCCGACGCCTGCCAGCAGGTGTTGGTCTTGGTCGCCGCCGCGGGCATGAAGGGTTGGCATGCCGGCCCCATCGCCAATGCGGTGGTGGCCGAGGCGCTGACCTCGGTGCTGATCACCCTCAACCGGCGCTACAAGATCCCCGGCGCCGGATTCCGCATTACCGGCACGCCCCAGGCGTGACGTCTGCCTCCACGACACCGGACGCTGCGGGCGCCCGGCTCCAGCTGATTGCACTGCCCGGCATGCCCGAGGTCGCACCTGGTGCCGATCTCGCAACGCTGATCTCCGCTGGGCTGGCGGCTGCCGGCGAGCAGCTGCAGCTCGGCGATATCCTGGTGGTGGCGCAGAAGATCGTCTCCAAGGCCGAGAACCGCTACGTCGAACTCGCCGGCGTGACGCCCTCGGCGCGCGCCCTGGAAATCGCCCGCAGGGTGGCCAAGGATCCGCGCATCATCGAGGTGATTCTCGGTGAATCCCGTGCGGTTCTGCGCCAGGTGCCCGGGATATTGATCGTCGAACACCGGCTGGGTTTCGTGATGGCCAACGCCGGCGTCGACGCCTCCAATATCTGGCATGAAGACGCCGAAGCGGTGGAGCGCGTGCTGCTGCTGCCGGTCGATCCCGATGCCAGCGCGGCGCGGCTCGCGGCAGCGCTGGGCGCGCGCACCGGGGTGGCGCCGGGCGTGGTGATCAACGACAGCGTCGGCCGCGCCTGGCGCCAGGGCACCGTCGGGATCGCGCTCGGCAGCCATGGCTTTCCGGCATTGCTCGACCGTCGCGGTGAGCGCGACCTGTTCGGTCGCGTGCTGCGCGTCACCGAGGTGGCGCTGGCCGATCAGGTGGCGGCCGCGGCGGCGCTGGTGCAGGGCGAGGCTGCCGAGGGCCGGCCGGTGGTACTGGTGCGTGGCCTGGCCTGGCCGGCCTCGGCGCCCGCGCTTCCGGCCCGCGCACTGCTGCGGCCCCGCGAGCAGGATCTGTTCCGGTGACCGAAGCGCCGCTGGTGCTGGCCCTGTGTGGCGGCGTCGGCGGCGCCAAGCTGGCGCTCGGCCTGTACCGGCTGCTCGGTTCGGGCCTGACCCTGGTGGTCAACACGGGTGATGATTTCACCCATCTCGGGCTGCGCGTCTGCCCCGATCTCGACACCGTCACCTATACGTTGGCAGGGCGTGTGAATCCGGACACCGGCTGGGGCCGTGCTGACGAGACCGGACAATTCATGGCCGCATTGGCCGAGCTCGGTGGCGAAGACTGGTTCTTTCTCGGCGACCGCGATCTGGCGCTGCACGTCGAGCGCACCCGGCGGCTCGCGGCCGGGGAATCCCTGAGCGCGGTGACGGCCGCGGTTGCGGCGGCCTATGGGATCACCGCCAGGGTGCTGCCGATGTCCGACCGGCCGGTGGCGACCCAGGTGGAAACCGACGCCGGCACCCTCGCGTTTCAGCACTATTTCGTCCGTGAACGCTGCCAGCCCCGGGTGCGCGGGCTGCACTACCAGGGCGCGGCGCAAGCGGCGCCCCATCCGGACCTGCTCGCCGCGCTCGCCGACCCGATGCTGGGCGCCATCGTGCTCTGTCCGTCCAATCCCTGGCTCAGCATCGACCCGCTGCTTGCCCTGCCCGGCGTGCGCGCCGCGCTCGCGGCGGCACCCGCGCCGGTGATCGCGGTGTCGCCCATCGTGGGCGGTCAGGCGATCAAGGGCCCGACCGCCAAGATCATGGCCGAGCTGGGGTTGGAGGTCTCGGCGCGCACCATTGCCGATCACTACCGGGACTTCCTCGATTGCCTGCTGCTCGACCACAGCGATGCCGCGCTCGCGGCCGACTTGCCCGGGAGTCGCGTCGCGGCTACCGTGATGCGCTCCGAGGCGGACAAGGTCGCGCTGGCGCGGGCCGTGCTCGAGGCTGCCAGCGACTGCCGCGGCGGCAAAAGGGGTAGGGGGAAAAACGAGGTGAGTGCGACGTGAACGCCGCAACCTGGGTGCTGATCCCGGTGAAGCCGCTGGCCACCGCCAAGACCCGGCTGGCGGAGGTGCTGGCGCCCGCCGAGCGGCGCGCGCTGGTGCTGGCCATGCTCGACGACGTGCTCGATGCCCTGGCGGGGGTGCCGGGGCTCGCCGGGGTGGCGCTGGTGGGCGGCGACGCCGAACTGGCGCGGCATCTGACCGGGCGCCAGCTGCGCCTGCTGGCCGAGCCCGACCCCGGCCTCAATGCCGCGCTGCGCGCGGCGAGTGCCGAACTGGCCACCGTGGGCGCAGGGCGCCTGTTGATCCTGCCGGCGGATATCCCGGCGCTGGATCGCGCGGCGGTCGAGTCCTTGCTGGCCATCGACGGCGAGCCGGCCGTGGCCCTGGTGGCTGCCAGTGCGGATGGCGGCACCAACGCGCTGTTGCTGTCCCCTCCTGGATTGCTCGATCCTGCCTTCGGGCCCGGCAGCTGTGCGCGCTATCGGCAGGCCGCCGCGGCGCTCGGCGTGGCGCCCAGAGTGCTCGATCTGCCCCAGGTGGCGCTCGACATCGATCGCCCGGGCGATCTGCTTGCCCTCGAATCCCTGGCCGGCGCGCCGCGCACCCGCGCGTTGCTGCGGCGGTTCGACATCCGGGCCCGGCTGTATCGGGAAACCGGTGGCCCGACACTCGCGAGACAGGCCTGATGAACAGCTCCTTCCGCCCCCCGTTGCCACAGCGCGCCGAGCTCGACGCGCTGCTCGCCGAATTGCCTCTCGCCGACCTGCTGGCCCGGGCCGCAGCCCGCCGCGACGCCGCCCACGGCCAGTGCATCTCCTTCTCGCGCAAGGTGTTCATCCCGCTCACCCGGCTGTGCCGCGACGTCTGCCACTACTGCACTTTCGCCACCACCCCGAGCCGCCTCGACAAGCCCTTCATGACGCCGGACGAGGTGCTGGCCCTGGCCCGCCAGGGCGCCGCGGCCGGCTGCCGCGAGGCGCTGTTCACCCTGGGCGACAAGCCCGAGCTGCGCTACCCGGCGGCACGCCAGGCGCTCGATGCGCTTGGCCACGCCAGCACCCACGACTATCTGGTGGCCATGGCGCGGCTGGTGTTCGCGGAGACCGGGCTGTTGCCCCATCTCAACCCCGGGGTGATGACGCCGGCGGAACTGGCCGCCGGCCGCGCGGTATCGGTCTCCCAGGGGATCATGCTCGAATCCAGCGCGGCGCGCCTGGGTGAACGCGGCGGCCCCCATTTCGGCTCGCCGGACAAGGATCCGCACCTGCGCCTCGAGTGCATCGCCGCCGCCGGTGAGCTGGCCATTCCTTTCACCAGCGGTATCCTGATCGGCATCGGCGAGACCCGCGCCGAGCGCCTCGACGCCCTGTTCGCGCTGCGCGAGCTGCACGAGCGCCATGGGCATCTGCAGGAAATCATCATTCAGAACTTCCGCGCCAAGGCCGGCACGCGCATGGCGCAGGTGCCGGATGCACCCCTGGAGGAACTGCTCTGGACCGTCGCCGCCGCGCGGCTGATCTTCCCGCCGGAGATGAATCTGCAGACGCCGCCCAACCTCAACGACGGCGACCTGCCGCAGTTGATCGCGGCGGGCATCAACGACTGGGGCGGGGTGTCGCCGGTGACGCCGGATTTCGTCAATCCCGAAAAGCCCTGGCCGCATCTGGAGACACTCGCCGCACAGACCGCCGCCGCCGGCAAGCTGCTGGTGGAGCGGCTGGCGCTGTACCCGGCCTACACCGGGGAGCTGGCGCGCTGGCAGACCCCCGAGATGGCCACCGCCGTGCGCCGCGCCCTCGACAGCGA
>JADLCO010000066.1 GCA_020847115.1 Pseudomonadales bacterium
CGCCAGCCACCGCCTCGATGTCGGCGATGGCCACTCGCTCTACGTCGAGGAATGTGGCATCCACGAGGGCGTGCCCGTCCTGTTCGTGCACGGCGGGCCGGGCGCCGGGTGCAGCGAACAGGACCGCCGCTTCTTCGACCCCGAGAAATATCGCATCATCCTGGTCGACCAGCGCGGCGCCGGCCGCTCCCGCCCCCATGCCGAACTCGGCGCCAACACCACCCAGCACCTGCTCGCCGACCTGGAACGGGTGCGCGAGCATCTGCAGGTGGAGCGCTGGCTGCTGTTCGGCGGCTCCTGGGGCTCCACCCTGGCCCTGCTGTACGCCGAAGCCTTCCCCGAACGGGTGCTCGGACTGGTGCTGCGCGGCGTCTTCCTGTGCCGCAAGGCCGATATCGACTGGTTCTATCGCGAGGGCGCGCGCAGCATTTTCCCGGACCACTGGCAGGATTTCCTCGGCCAGATCCCGGCCGAGGAGCGCGGTGGTCTGCTCCGCGCCTATTACCGCCGCCTCACCGGCGACAACGAAATCATCCGCATGGCCGCCGCCAAGGCCTGGGCACTGTGGGAGGCGCGTTGCGCCACCCACGATCCCAGCCCGCAGGTGGTGGCCCGCTTCGGCAGCCCCCAGGTGGCGCTGGCCATGGCACGCATCGAAGCCCATTACTTCGTCCATGACGCTTTCATTCGCGAAGACCAGATCTGCGCCGAGGCGCGCCGTCTCGCCGCCATCCCCACGGTAATCGTCCATGGCCGCTACGACATGGTTTGCCCCCTCGATCAGGCCTTCGCCCTGCGCCAGGCCATGCCCCACGCCGAACTGGAGATCATCCGCGATGCCGGCCACGCCTCCAGCGAGCCCGGCACCCTCGACGCCCTGATCCGCGCCACCGACCGCTTCGCCCGGGAGCTGGCCCCAAAATCCTGATGCGGGGACTGCTGCAGCGGGTTCGGCGCGCGGTGGTGCGCGTCGCCGAGGAAGAGGTCGGCTCCATCGCCGCAGGCCTGCTGCTGCTGGTGGGTTTCGCGCCGGAGGATACGCCCGAACGCGCCGAAACCCTGCTCGATCGGGTACTCCACTACCGGCTGTTCGCGGACGCCGAGGGGCGCATGAACCACAGCCTGGTGGACACCGGGGGCGGCCTGCTGATCGTCTCCCAGTTCACGCTGCTCGCCGACACCCGCAAGGGCCTGCGGCCGAGCTTCACCCCCGCGGCGCCGCCGGCGCAGGCGCGAGTCCTCTACGATCATCTGGTCGCAGCGGCACGAGCCCGCCATCGCCCCGTGGCCACCGGTATCTTCGGCGCCGACATGCAGGTCGAATTGGTCAACGACGGGCCGGTGACCCTGCTGTTGGACGTGCCGGGTTGAGCGCGAGATATCAACCCGTCGCCGCGGAATCGGGCGCTGGCGTGGCAGGAATGATCTGTGCCGCCGCCCGATAGCCCAGTTCGATCAGCTCCGCGGCGCGATGAAATTCGTGTATCCCGCAAAGATCGCGCGGCAATTCTACGAGCAGATCGGGCGGATAGGCCGCCATCTTCTGCCGCGCGATGGTGCTCTGCATGGCGTCGAACGCCTGGTTGGCCACGGCGAGCATGTGCCAGCTCACCGCCAGCGCGTCTCCCGCCTTGCGCAGGGCGCCCGCCACGCGCCGCCAGCCACCATCGGGCTCCCGTGCGGGCGGGGTCGGAACGGCCGCCATACGCCTTGCCTCGCCACTGACATGAACGGCGACGACGAGATCGGTGGCATCGCCGAGCGTGGGCGCGATGGGTACCGGATTGAGAATGCCGCCATCCACCAGCAGGGCATCGCGATAGGCCACCGGCGGAAACAGCATCGGCACCGCAAAGGAAGCACGCATGGCCTCGAGCAATGGCCCCTGCGTCAGCCACACCTCGCGCCCGGTCGCGAGATCGGCGGCCACCGCGGTATAGCGGATCGGCAGCGCCTCGATGGCGAGGTCGCCCACCAGTTCGCGCAGCACTGCGGTCAGCCGGTTGCCGGCGATCAGCCCGCCGGTGCGCTGGAAGGACAGATCCAGCAGGCCGAGTAGATCGCGCGTCGATTGCGCCAGCAGCCAGTCGCGATAGGCTTCCAGCTTCCCCGCGGCATGGAGGCCGCCGATCAGCGCGCCGATGGAGCAGCCCGACACCGCGGCGATGCGGTAGTCGTTTTCCAGCAACCAGCGAATCACGCCGATATGGGCGAGCCCACGGGCACCGCCGCTGCCAAGCACCAGGGATACGCTGGGCCGGCGTTGAGCCACATCGACAGCTACCGCATCGACAGTAGCCACGGTGACGGTCCTCGGCCGGGGCAGCAAAGTCAGGCGGAGAAACGCGCTTTCAGTTTGCGCGGCACCAATTGGCCCTGCAGCCGTGCATAGGTCGGCAGCCCATCGCTGCCGTAGGGGGGATAGTCCTCGCCGACGATCAGGGGCGCCAGATGCGCGCGACCCGCTGGCGTGATGCCGAAGCCATCGCGGGTGATGAAGCCGCGCGGCACCTTGCACTCGACGTTGGCGATCTTCTCCAGCGGCGCTTCACCGAGCGTCCATTTGTACTCGCGCCCCTTGCCGCGCTCGATGGTGACCATCACACCCGATTTGCCGGCCAGCGCGTACTCCACGCCGGCACGGCCCACGGCATAGGCCTGCTCGATGTCGGTGGCCGATGCGATGTGGCGGGCGGCGCGCTGGAGATAGTCCGCCAGCGCCCAGTGGTACTTGTAGCCCAGCGCATCCTTGACCATGGCGGCGAGCGTCGGCGCGACGCCGCCGAGCTGCTTGTGGCCGAAGGCGTCAGTGCTGCCTGCGTCGGCGAGAAAAGTGCCGTCCTGGTATTTGGCGCCCTCGGACGCGACCACCACGCAGTAGCCGTGGCGCTTCACCGCGCGCTCGACGCGGCCCAGAAACCGGGCCGGATCGAAGGCGATCTCGGGAAACAGGATGACGTGGGGCGGATCGCCATCGCGCTCGGCGGCCAAGCCCGCAGCAGCGGCGATCCAGCCGGCGTGGCGGCCCATGACCTCGAGGATGAATACCTTGGTGGAGGTCTCGCACATGGAGGCGACATCGAGCCCCGCCTCGCGGGTGGACACCGCGACGTACTTGGCCACCGAGCCGAAACCCGGGCAGCAGTCGGTGAACGGCAGGTCGTTGTCCACCGTCTTGGGCAGGTGGATGGCCTGCAGCGGATAGCCATGACGCGCGGCGAGCTGCGCAACCTTGAGGCAGGTATCGGCCGAATCGCCACCGCCGTTGTAGAGGAAATAACCGATGTCGTGAGCCTCGAACACCGCCAGCAGGCGCTCGTACTCGCGGTCGTCCACCGCCGGATCCTTGAGCTTGTAGCGGCACGACCCGAAGGCCCCGGCCGGCGTATGGCGCAGCGCGGCGATGGCCTTGGCGGATTCGGCGCCGGTGTCGATCAGCTCCTCGCGCAGCGCGCCGAGGATGCCGTTGCGCCCGGCCAGCACGGTGCCGATGCGGCGGCGATTGGCGCGCGCGGTCTGGATGACGCCGCAGGCAGTGGCATTGATGGCCGCGGTGACGCCGCCGGATTGCGCATAGAACAGGTTGCGTTTGGCCATGTCGTCCCCGGTCCGCGATCGCCTTGGGTGGCCGCGGATGATACTGCAATCGCTTGCGACCGAGCATGACAGGGCCGCGGGCGAGGGCGATAATCCGGCCGCGCAAGCGCACTCCTCTCCTTCGCGGCGATTTCATGCACATTCATATCCTGGGTATCTGCGGCACTTTCATGGGCAGCCTGGCGCAGCTCGCCGCGGCGGCTGGACACCGGGTCACCGGCAGCGACACCGACGTCTACCCGCCAATGAGCGACCAGCTGCAGGCGGCGGGCATCGCCATCGGCAACGGGTACGATCCGGCGCAACTCGATCCCGCACCGGATCTGGTGGTGATCGGCAATGCGCTGTCGCGCGGCAATCCCTGTGTCGAGGCGGTGCTCGACCGCGGCCTGCGCTACACCTCGGGACCGCAGTGGCTCGGCGACCAGCTGCTGCCCGGGCGCCACGTGCTCGCCGTGGCCGGCACCCACGGCAAGACCACCACCGCGAGTCTGCTGGCCTGGATCCTCGACTGCGTCGGCCTCGAGCCCGGCTTTCTGATCGGGGGCGTGCCGCTCGATTTCGGCGTGTCGGCGCGGCTCGGTGGCGGCCGCCATTTCGTGGTCGAGGCCGATGAATACGACACCGCGTTCTTCGACAAGCGGTCCAAATTCGTGCACTACCGGCCGCGGACCCTGGTGCTCAACAACCTCGAATACGATCACGCCGACATCTTTCCCGACCTGGCGGCGATCCAGACCCAGTTCCACCACCTGGTGCGCACCGTGCCCGGCTCCGGGCTGATCGTGCGGCCGAATCCCGATGCGGCGCTCGATGCCGTGCTCGCGCGCGGCTGCTGGACGCCGGTGGCGACCTTCGGTGCCGCGGGGCAGTGGCAGGCGCGGTGGCACGACGCAGCCGGCCGTCATTTCAGCGTGCTGCGCGATGGCGTCGTCCAGGCCGAGGTGAAGTGGGCGCTCACTGGCGACCACAATGTCGCCAACGCGCTCGCCGCAATCGCCGCCGCCCACCACGTCGGCGTCGAACCAGCGGCTGCCGGCGCCGCGCTGACGCGCTTTCGCGGGGTCAAGCGGCGCATGGAAGTCATCGCCGACATCGGCGGCGTGCGGGTCTACGACGACTTCGCCCACCATCCCACCGCCATCGCCACCACGCTCGCCGGGCTGCGCCGCGAAGTGGGTGACGCGACCATCGTCGCCGTGCTCGAGCCGCGCTCCAACACCATGAAGCTCGGCACTCCCCGCAACCAGCTCGCCACCGCGGTGGCCGCCGCCGACCAGGCGCTGTGGTTCGAACCGCCGGGGCTCGACTGGTCGCTGGCCGAGGCGCTCGCCGGTGTGCCCAATTCACGCGTGGTGGCCGATTTCGAGCAGCTGCTGGCGCTGGCCGCGGCGGTGCCGGGGCCAGCCCACCTGGTGGTGATGAGCAACGGCGGCTTCCAGGGTTTCCACCGCCGGCTGATCGAACGCCTGTCCGCCCGGAAGGCGGCGCAAGAATGATTTCCGGCCGCGAACTGGCCGCGCTGGCAGCGCTGCTGCTGGGCGTGATGGCCTGGTCCTGGCACCAGCCCGCCGACCGCCTGACCTGGTGGCTCGAAGCCGCGCCAGTGCTGCTCGCGCTGCCGCTGCTGCTCGCCACCTGGGGGCGGTTTCCCCTCACTCGCCTCGCCTACTGGCTGATTCTCGCCCACAGCGTCATCCTGCTGGTCGGCGCTCACTACACCTACGCTCAGGTGCCGTTGGGCTTCTGGCTGCAGGAAGCGATGAATTTTTCCCGCAACCACTACGACCGCATCGGCCATCTGGCGCAGGGCTTCATCCCCGCCCTGCTGGCACGCGAGATCCTGTTGCGCAACCGGGTGCTGGTGCCCGGCGGCTGGCTGTTCTTCCTGATCTGCTGCTTCGTGCTGGCGCTGGCCGCCACCTACGAGCTGCTCGAATGGTGGACCGCGGTGATCGCCGAACAGGGCGCCATCGCCTTCCTGGGCACCCAGGGCGACCCCTGGGATACGCAGTGGGATATGTTCCTGGCGCTGCTTGGCGGCATCGCCGCGCAACTGCTGTTGCGCCGAATCCACGACCGCCAGTTGGCCCGGGTGCAGACGCACTGATGGCGCGGGTGCTGCTGGCGGGCTGCGGCGATCTGGGCACCGCACTGGCCGCCCGACTGGTCGCCGCCGGGCACCGGGTCACCGCGCTCAAGCGCACCCCGCCGGCACCGCCGGTGCCGGGGGTGGACTATCGCTGCGCCGATCTCACGCGGGAGGCGCCCGATCTCGCCGGCGCCACCTTCGATCAGGCCTTCGTGATCCTGGCACCGGGGGCGCGCGATGCCGCGGCCTACCAAGCGCTCTATGTCCACGGGATCGCGCGCTTGGCGGAGACATTCGCGGGCCGCGTGGGGCACTGGTTCTTCGTCTCCTCCACCAGCGTCTACGGCCAGCGCCACGGCGAGTGGGTCGACGAGGATTCCCCGACCGAACCGGCAACGGCCACCGCGCGCTGCCTGCTCGCCGCCGAACGGCGGCTGGCGGCCAGCGGCGCGCCGGCCACCACCATCCGCTTTTCCGGCATCTACGGTCCGGGGCGCGAGCGCCTGCTGCGCCAGATCGCGGCCGGCGAGCCCGTGCAGTACGACCCACCGACCTACACCAACCGGATTCATCGCGAGGACTGCATCGGGGCGCTGGAACTGCTGCATCGCCGCGCGCTGGAAGGACGGCCCCTGGCGCCGGTCTACCTGGCCAGCGACGACTGCCCGGCGCCCCTGGGCACGGTGGCGCGCGGGCTGGCCAGCGCGCTCGGCCTGCCACCGCCACCGCCACAGGCGGGAACCGGCGAGCAGAACAAGCGCTGCCGCAACGACCGCATCAAGGCGCTTGGCCACCGCCTCCAGTTTCCGGACTGGCACGCGGGCTATCTGCCGCTGATCGCGGCCCGGCGGACCCCGGCGCCCGAGGCCTGAACCCCACGCGGTCCCGCCGACGGCTTGACCACGGCAGCATGGTGTCGTCGTCTTGCGCCACAAGTCGTCGCAGGGACGCGGCCGCCAAAAGCCGGCCGGGGCGACGCTACCCTGGGCGGCCTGACCGCCAGCGGCCGGCGCCCGGGACGCAGGCTCAGTACAACTCGAAGTAGCGCCCGATATCCGCTTCGATACCGGCGATGTGCTCCAGGTACTTGCCGAAGCCACCGTTGTAGGTACCATCCTGGCGGCGATTGTCCTCGCCCTCGAAGTTGTAGTACCCGGGAGTGCACTGCTTGTTGCGGTCGGTCTTGCCGCGATGGGCGATCACCTCCTGCACCCAGAATTCCTCGGCTTCCGCGGTGACGTCGAGCGCCTGGTAGCCATTGCGGCGCACATGGTCGATGCAGGCGGCGATATGCGCGCCCTGGCTCTGCATCAGGTCGGTGAGGTTGAACTGAAAGGATGCCTGGTAGCCATTCATGATGAACAGGTTAGGGTAGCCCCGCGAATGGATGCCGAGCAAGGTGCGGATGCCGTCGCGGTACTTGTCGTTCAGTTCGATGCCATTGGCGCCGATGATCTGGTTGTAGATGCCGGTCTTCTGGATCTCGAAGCCGGTGGCGTAGATCAAGAGGTCCAGTTCGTACTGTTTGCCGTCGTACACCGGCCCCCTGGCGTTGATCTCGGTGATGCCCTGGCCCTTGGTATCGACCAGGTGCACATTGGGCCGGTTGAAGGTGGGCAGGTAGTCCTCGTGAAAGCAGGGCCGCTTGCACATCATCATGTACCAGGGTTTCAGGGATTCCGCGGTCTGCGGATCCGCGACGATCTCCTCGATGCGTTTGTGGATGCGCATCATGGCGTCGATGTTGGCGTTTTCCTGCCGGCGGCGGCGCTCCTCGCGGGGCATGGCGGCGATCCGCGCCTTGGCTTCCTCGCTCAATACCGGGGGCCGCAGCAGCTCGTCGCGGCGCATCGCCTGCCAGCCGCGGGGCAGTTTTTTTGCCCACTCGGGGTCGGTCTCCCAGTCGTCGCGGATATCGATCGACGAGGGCGTGCGCTGGAATACATAGAGCTCCTTGGCGTTGGCGCCGAGCCCGGGCACCGCCTGCACCGCGGTGGCGCCGGTGCCGATGATGCCCACGCGCTTGTCCTTGAGCTTGGAGAGATCATCGCCGGTGTATTCGTAGTCCCAGCGCGAAGTGTGGAAGGAATGCCCCTGGAAGGTCTCCATGCCCTTGATCTTGGTCAGCTTGGGCTTGGAGAGAATGCCGTTGGCGCAGATCACGAAGCGCGCCTTCATGTGGTCGCCGCGGTCGGTCTTCAGATGCCAGAGCTGCTCTTCCCTGTTCCACCGGGTCTCGGTGATGGTGGTCTGGAACACCGCGAGATCGTAGAGATCGTAACGGCGCGCGATGGCCTGGCAGTGGGCGAAGATCTCCTCACCAGTGGCGTAGCGCCGCTTGGGAACGTAGTTCATCTCGTCGAGCAGCGGCAGATAGTCGTAGGACGGCACGTCGCAGGCAATGCCCGGGTAGCGATTCCAGTACCAGGTGCCGCCGACATCGGCGCCGCGCTCGACGATGCGAATGCTCTCCACACCGATGTCGCGCAGCTTGGCGGCGGTCAAGAGCGCCGAGAAGCCACCGCCGATAAACAGGCATTCGACGGTATCGGTCAGCGGCGCGCGCGGCGCTGGCGGCTCGGCGTAGGGATCGACGTCATAGCGGGCGAGTTCACCCTGCAGCTCGGTGTCGTATTGCTTGCTGCCTTCGGGCCGGTAGGCGAGGCGAACATCGCGCTCGTGGGCGAAGCGCGCCTTGATGGCGTCGTAGTACTCCTGCGGATGGGTCTCCTCGGACAGCGGGTCCATGACGCCGAACTGGGGTGAGTCGATGCGCAGGGCGCCGTGCATGACGATCTCGTCGATGGTGGTATGGCTCATGGGATGGCTCCGTGGGAAATGGGGGATGGGACCGGCGGCGGCCGCCTTTGGGCAATGGGTACGCACAGTGTAGGGCGCAAGGACTCTCGCCACGCCGCCGGGACCAGGGGGTCACACACAGACCAGAGCCGCGCCACCCACCGACAGCAAAGTGTGCCCGCTCAAAATAGTCTTTTTGAATCAATGCGTTGATCGGATCCCGCCGGCGCCTACCAGGGCGGCCTGCGAAACTTTTTGCGCTGCTCGCTGAACTTTATCGCTGGTGCGCCGGTCTCATGCCGTGCAAGCCAACCCTCTTGTTGTGTTGAGCGACCGGCGAACCTCCCCCTCTAGGCGAGCTGGTCAACCCCTTGAGCGGCGTCACCAGACGCCGCTTTTTTTTGGCCGTAGATGGCTCACCGCAGCAGTTTTTCGACCGGCTGCTAGAGCGCCCGCACCCGGATCACTCCCTCGATGGCGGCGATCTGATCGAGGGTGCAGGAATCCAGCGGCTGTTCGACGTCGATGATGTTGTAGGCGAGGTCATCGCGGCTCTGGTTGACCAGATCGATGACGTTGTTGTTGCAATCGGCGATCACCGCCAACACTTTGCCCAGCACCTTGGGCACGTTGGCATTGGCGAAGGTGAGCCGGTAGCCGCCGTTGCGCGCCATACGGGTGGTGGGGAAGTTCACCGAGTTGCGGATGTTGCCGTGCTCGAGAAACTCCATCAGCTGGTCGGCGGCCATCACCGCACAATTCTCTTCCGCCTCGGCGGTGCTGGCGCCGATGTGGGGCATGGCGATCACGTCGGCGCGGCCGAGCAGCGCCGGCACCGGAAAGTCGGTGACGAAGCGGCGCAACTGCCCGCAGTCGAGAGCGGCCAGCACCGCCGGGGTATCGATGATCTCCTCGCGGGCGAAGTTGAGCAGCACCGCCCCGGCCTTGAGGCTGCGCAGAGTATCGGCATTGATCATGTGGCGGGTGGAAGCGAGCGCCGGCACGTGCAGGGTCACGTAGTCGGAACGCGCCAGCAGGCTTTGCAGGCTGTCCATCTTCTCGACGCTGCTGGACAACCGCCACGCCGCCTCCACCGACAGCGCGGGGTCGTAACCTACCACCTTCATGCCCAGCTCCAGCGCCATGTTGGCGACGATGGCACCGATCGCGCCCAGGCCCACCACGCCCAGCGTGCGGCCCTGGATCTCGCAACCGGCGAAACGGCTCTTTTCCTTCTCCAGCAGCGCGGCCATCTCGGCATCGTCGCGGATCTGGGTGAGGCCCTGAACATAGTTCATGCCGGCGTAGATGTCGCGGGAGGCGAGCAGCATGCCGGTGAGCACCAGTTCCTTCACCGCGTTGGCGTTGGCGCCCGGAGTGTTGAACACCACCACGCCGCGGGCACTGTAGTCGGGCACCGGGATGTTGTTGACCCCGGCGCCGGCGCGGGCCACGGCGAGCAGAGAGTCGGGAATGGCCGCGCCGTGCAGCTTGTGGCTGCGCAGGATGTAGCCCTGGGGCGCGGCGACTTCCGGCCCGATCTGGTAGCGGTCGCGGGGAAAGCGGCCGAGGCCCTTGTTGGAAATCTGATTGTAGGTGCGGATGCTGAACATCGGTGTCCCCCTGGGTCGAGCCGCCGGCCCCAGGGGCGCAGCGGGTTGGGCGATCGGCGTGTTGCCATTTGCTCGCCGCCGGTTGCCTGCCGGCGGCGGCGTGCTGTCGACGGCTAGCGGCTGGCGCGGTAGGCCCAGTCGAGCCAGGGCAGCAGCGCCTCGAGATCCTCGGTCTCGATGCTGGCGCCGCACCAGATGCGCAGACCGGCCGGAGCATCCCGGTAGGCACCGATGTCGTAGGCCACACCCTCGGCTTCGAGTAGCCTGGCCATCGCCTTGACGCCGGACTCGGGCAGGTCCACCGTCAGGCAGACGCTGGTGTTGGAGCGGATCTCCGGGCTCGCGGCGAGGAAGTCGATCCAGTCGTTGGCGGCCACGAAGCGTTCGAGCACCGCGAGATTGCGGTTGGAGCGGGCGATGGTCTCGCCCACCCCGCCGATCGCGCGCACCCAGTCTAGGGCATCCAGATAGTCGGCCACGCACAGCATCGATGGCGTGTTGATGGTCTCGCCCTGGAAGATGCCCTCGATCAGCTCACCATTCTTGGTGAGACGGAAGATCTTGGGCAGCGGCCACGGCGGGCGGTAGCTCTCCAGCCGCGCCACGGCCCGCGGGCTCAGCACCAGCATGCCGTGGGCACCCTCGCCACCGAGCACCTTCTGCCAGCTGAAGGTGGCGACATCGAGCTTGTCCCAGGGCAGGTCCATGGCGAACACCGCGGAGGTGGCATCGCACAGGGTCAGGCCCTCGCGCTCGGCGCTGATCCAGTCACCGTTCGGGACCTTCACCCCGGAGGTGGTGCCGTTCCAGGTGAACACGATGTCGTGGGCGGGGTTGGCACGGCCGAGGTCGGGGAGCTGGCCGTAGGGCGCCTGGTACCGGTTGACCGCCTCCAGCTTGAGCTGTTTGACGATGTCGGTGATCCAGCCTTCGCCGAAGGATTCCCAGGCGAAGGCATCGACCGGCCGCGGACCCAACAGCGACCACATCGCCATCTCCATGGCGCCGGTGTCGGAGGCCGGCACCACGCCGACCCGATAGCCCTCGGGCAGGCCGAGCAGTTCGGCGGTGTCGCGGCAGGCGCGCGCCAGCGCCGCCTTGCCCAACGCCGAGCGATGGGAGCGGCCGAGGGTCGCGGTGTCGAGGCGGGCGAGGTCGTAACCGGGCCGCTTGCTGCACGGGCCGGAGGAGAAGTTCGGATTGGCGGGCTTGCGCGTCGGTTTCATCTCGGTTTCTACTGCCTTCCAGCGCCCGGGAGCGGGCGCCGATTTTACTGGGGATCGCCGAGCGGCGAAAGAACGGACGCCGGGCATCGAGCCGGGCGCCTTGAAGAAACAAGGTGTTGCCTAAACCGCGGCCACCGCAATGCAGGGAGAGACGCAATGACCATCGAGGAAATGATTGCCGCAGTCCAGCGCGAACTCGGGGTACAGGTGGACGGCCGCGCCGGCCCGGAAACCTGGGGCGCCATCCATCGGCGCCTGGTGAAACCCACAGCCACAGGCGGCCCGCCGCCGGCGGCACCCGCGATCGACGCCGTGGATCCGCGCAGCGAGGGCCACATCGCCACCCTGCTGCCCGAGGTCCAGCCGCTGGCGCGGGCGCTGGTGCAGAAAGCGGCGCAGCACGACATCCGGATCCGCGTCATCAGCGGTACCCGGAGCTACGCCGAACAGGACGCCCTGTACGCCCAAGGCCGCACCGCACCGGGCAGCAAGGTCACCAACGCCCGCGGCGGCCATTCCAACCACAATTTCGGCATCGCCTTCGATATCGGCGTGTTCGAAGGCAACAAATACCGGGGTGAATCGGTCAAGTACAAAGCGGTGGGGGCGCTCGGCATGGAGCTGGGCCTGGAATGGGGCGGCAACTGGAAGACAATCGTCGACGAACCACACTTCCAGCTGCGCCCGGCGTGGGCAGCGGGTCTGGCGGAGCGCGATCTGCTGGCTGAGCTGCGCGCCCGCACCGCCGCCGGCCGGCAACTACTGGCCTGAAGCGCGCGCCGTCGCGCCTTCGCAACCATTCACACCCTGACCATCTACTCGCAACCACCGAAGACCAGAGGAGATCGACCATGACAATGCAACGACTGGGCAACAGCGATCTGCAGGTGGGCCGCATCGGCCTCGGCTGCATGGGCATGTCGGAGTTCTACGGTGCGGCCGAGGACGCGGAATCGATCCGCACCCTGCACGGCGCCCTGGAACTCGGCGTCAATTTCTTCGATACCGCCGACATGTACGGCAGCGGCCGCAACGAGGAGCTGCTCGGCCGCGCCGTCAAGGGCAAGTGGCAACAGGTGGTGCTGGCCACCAAGTTCGGCATCCAGCGCGGGCCCGACGCCAGCTTCACTGGCGTCTGCGGCCGCCCCGAATACGTCCGCGACGCCTGCGAGCAGAGCCTGCGCCGGCTCGGCGTGGAGACCATCGACCTCTACTACCAGCACCGGGTCGACCCCCAGGTGCCGATCGAGGAAACCGTGGGCGCCATGGCCGACCTGGTGCGCGCCGGCAAGGTGCGTTACCTGGGCCTGAGCGAGGCCGACGCCGACCAGATCCGGCGCGCCCACCGCACCCACCCCATCGCCGCGCTGCAAACCGAGTATTCGCTGTGGAGCCGCGACGCCGAGGGCGCCATTCTCGACACCTGCCGGGAACTGGGCATCGCCTTCGTCGCTTACAGCCCGCTGGGGCGGGGCTTCCTCACCGGTGCGATCACTGGCCGCGAGGCGCTGGCGCCCGACGATTACCGGCGGCACACCCCGCGCTTCCAGCCCGAGGCCCTGGAGCAAAACCGGGCGTTCGTGACGCTGGTGCAGGATCTGGCCAAGGCCAAGGGCGTGACCCCGGCCCAGGTGGCGCTGGCCTGGGTGCTGCATCAGGGCGACGACATCGTCCCGATTCCCGGCACCCGCAAGCTCGATCGCCTGCGGGAGAACCTCGCCGCGGTCCAGGTGCGCTTCAGCGCCGCCGAGCTCACCGACCTCCGCAACCGCCTGCCGACTGCGGTCGGCGACCGCTACTGACCCACGGCGGCAGCCCCAGGGCGGCCGTCCCAGGGCGGTCGCTCGCCAGACTGTCAAACTCTGGCGACACACTGGCCGCGAAGCCACTGCCCGAGCTCAGCCCATGCCCACCGATCTCGACCAGCGCCGGCGCGACCTGCTCGACCAGGTCGCAGCCCTGGTTGCCCAGCGCTGGCCGGAACCCGAGCAGGATCTGGTGCAGTGGTTCGTGGCCGAATACTTCGGCCGCGTCGCCGACGAGGATCTGCTGGCGCGGACCCCGGCCAACCTGTACGGCGCCGCCCTCTCCCATTGGCTGCTGCTGCGCCGGCCGGCCGGCGCAGCCCGCATGCGCGTCTACAACCCAGACCCCGAACAGCACGGCTGGCAGTCCAATCACACCGCGATCCAGGCCGTCACCGACGACATGCCCTTTCTGGTCGATTCCCTGACCATGGCCTGCAACCGCCTCGGCCTTGCCGTCCACCTGGTGATCCATCCGACCCTGTGCGTCACCCGCGACCCCGCGGGCGCGGTGAGCGCGCTGTCGGACTGCGCTGCGCCCACCGATGCCTGCCTGCACTTCGAAGTCGACCGCGTGGAAGACGCCGAGCGCCTGCAGGAGATCCAGGACGAGCTGCTGCAGGTGCTGGGCGAGGTCCGCGTCGCGGTGGGCGACTGGCCCGCGATGCGGGCGAGCATCGAGGCGGCGAGCGCGGAGCTGGCCGCCGCGCCGGTGGCGCCGGACGAGCGCGACGAGACCCGCGAATTCCTGCGCTGGCTGCTCGACGACCATTTCACCCTGCTCGGCTACCGCACCTACGACCTCATCGAGACCGGCGACGGCCCGGCGCTGCGCGCGGTGCCGGATTCCGGCCTGGGGATCCTGCGCAGCGATGCCGGCGCCGAGCTGTCGGCGAGCTTCGGCGCCCTGCCCGCGGCGATCCGCGCCCTGGCGCGCCGGCCCGAGCCGCTGATCCTTACCAAGAGCAATCAGCGCGCCCGCATCCACCGCCCTGGCTACCTGGATTACGTGGGCGTGCGGCGCTTCGACGCCACCGGCCAGGTGCTGGGCGAGCACCGCATCCTGGGCCTCTACGGCAGTGCGGTGCACTACGGCGATCCCCGCACCATCCCGGTGGTGCGCGGCAAACTCGTGGCGGTGCTGGCGCGGGCGCGACTGCCCGCCGCCAGCCACGACTACCGGGCGCTGGTCGGCATCCTCGACAGCTATCCGCGCGACGAACTGTTCCAGATCGACGTCGACACCCTGTATCGCTTCGCGCTCGGCATCCTGCACCTGCGCGACCGCCACGGGGTGCGCCTGTTCGTGCGCCCGGACCCCTTCCAGCGCTTCGTGTCCTGTCTGGTGTTCGTGCCCCGCGACAGCTACAACACCGAGGTGCGTGAGCGCATGGAGGCCACCCTCAAGGAGGCCTATGGCACCGGGCAGTGCGAGTTCGGCGTCAACCTCTCCGAGGCCCTGCTGGCCCGGGTCCGCTTCACCCTGCGCATGACCGGGCGCAGCATCCCGGCGGTGGACGAGCACGCCCTGGAGCAGCGTCTGGCGCGCGCGGTGCGCAATTGGGCCGACGACCTCCGCGACGCCCTGCGCGAGCACTGCGGCGAGGCGCGTGGCAACCGGCTCCACGCCCGCTACCGCGACGGCTTCAACGCCGCCTACCGCGAGGACACCCGGGTGGGCGCGGCGGTGCACGACATCGAGCGCCTGTAATTGCTGGGGCCCGGTCGCGATCTGGCGCTGGTCCTGTACCGGCCGCTGGAGGCCGGCACCGATGCGCTGCGCTTGCGCCTCTACCACCGCGGCGGCCCGGTCACCCTGAGCGCGGTACTGCCGGTGCTGGAAAACCTGGGCGTCGAGGTGTTGGAGGAGCGACCCTACCAGCTCCGCCTCGCCGACAGCGACGGCCAGCGCTGGATCCACGACTTCGGCCTGCGCTACCCCCCGGCGGACCGCGACCTCGACCTGGAACCGGTCCGCGAGCTGTTCGAACAGGCCTTCAGCGCGGTCTGGCGAGGTCTCGCCGAGAGCGATGCCTTCAACCAGCTGGTACTGGCCGGCCGCCTCACCTGGCGGGAGATCGCCGCGTTGCGGGCCTATTGCCGCTACCTGCGCCAGGCCGGCACCCTGTTCAGCCTGGACTACATGGCCCAGACCCTGGTGCGCAATGCCCGCATCGCACGGCTGCTGGTGCGCTTGTTCCACACCCGCTTCGATCCCGAACGCGCCGACGCGCGGCGCGCAGCGCGCATCGCCGAGCAGCTGGAACTGGCGCTCAACGAGGTGCCAAGCCTGGACGAGGACCGCATGCTGCGGCGCATCCTGGCGGCGCTCCAGGCCACGGTGCGGACCAATTTCTATCGCCGCGACGCCAGCGGCGAGCCGCCCGGGCACCTGGGCCTGAAGCTGCTGCCCGGGCAGATCCCGGAGCAGCCGAAGCCGGTGCCGGCGCTGGAAATCTACATCTATTCGCCGCGCGTCGAGGGCGTGCACCTGCGCAGTGGCAAGGTGGCACGCGGCGGCCTGCGCTGGTCGGAGCGCCGCGAAGACTTTCGCACCGAGGTGCTCGGCCTGATGAAGGCGCAGATAATCAAGAACGCGGTGATCGTGCCCACCGGCGCCAAGGGCGGCTTCGTGGTCCGCCAGCCGCCGGCCGACTGGGCCGCACTGCGCGCCGAGGCCGAAGCCTGCTACCGCACCTTCGTGCGCGGCCTGCTGGAGCTGACCGACAACTTTCGGGATATGGCGGTGGTACCGCCGGCAGGCGTGGTGCGCCACGATGACGATGATCCCTACCTGGTGGTCGCCGCCGACAAGGGCACCGCATCGTTTTCGGATCTCGCCAACGCCGTCGCCGCCGAGTTCGATTTCTGGCTGCGCGATGCCTTTGCCTCGGGCGGCAGCCACGGCTACGACCACAAGCGCATGGGCATCACCGCGCGCGGCGCCTGGGAGGCGGTGAAGCGGCACTTCCGCGAGCTCGGCCGCGATCCGCTGGGCGAGTCCTTCACCGCGGTGGGCATCGGCGACCTTTCCGGCGACGTGTTCGGCAACGGCGTGCTGCTGGCGCCGCGGATGAAGCTGCTCGCCGCCTTCGACCACCGCCACATCTTTGTCGACCCCGATCCCGACCCGGCGGTGTCCTTCGCCGAGCGCCGGCGGCTGTTCGCCCTGTCCCGGTCGAGCTGGGACGACTACGACCGCGCCTGCCTGTCGCCCGGCGGCGGCATCTTCCCGCGCAGCGCCAAGGCGGTGCCGATCGCGCCCGAAGTGCGCCGGGCGCTGGCCATCGATGCCGACACCCTGACCCCCGCGGCGCTGATCCAGGCGCTGCTGCGCGCGCCGGTGGACCTGCTCTGGAACGGCGGCATCGGGGTGTTCGTGAAGGCCTCGACGGAGACCCACGCCGAAGTGGGCGACCGCGGCAACGACGGCATCCGCGTGGACGCCACCGAACTGCGCTGCCGGGTGGTCGGCGAGGGCGGCAACCTCGGCTTCAGCCAACGGGCCCGCGTCGAATACGCGCTGGCCGGCGGCCGCGTCAACACCGATGCCGTGGACAATGCCGGCGGCGTCGATTGTTCGGATCACGAAGTCAACATCAAGATCCTGCTCAACGCCGCCCTCGAGGCGGGCGAGCTGACCACCCGCCAGCGCAACGAACTGCTCGCCGCCATGACCGACGCCGTGGCCCGGCTGGTGCTGCGCAACTGTTACCGGCAGACCGGAGCACTCAGCGTGATGGCCGCCCAGGCGCCGCGCCTGCTCGGCGAACACGCCCGCCAGATGCGCGCCCTCGAACACGCCGGACGCATCGTCCGCGATCTCGACGGTCTGCCCGACGAAGCCCAGCTCGCCGCGCGCGCGGCAGCCGGCCTTGGCCTGACCCGCCCCGAGCTGGCAGTGCTTCTGGCGCACGCCAAGCTGGCGCTGGACGCCGACCTCGCCGGCTCCGACCTCGCCGAAGATCCGGCATTCGAACCCTTGCTGGCGCGCTACTTTCCCGAGCCCCTGGGCGCGCGCTTCCCCACCCAGCTGCGCCAACATCGCCTGCGCCGAGCCATCCTCTGCAACGAGATGGCCAACGAGGTGCTCAATCGCATGGGCGCCGGCTTCGCCTTCCGCCTCGCCGACACTGAGGGCGTGCCGGCGGCCACCGCGGTGCGCGCCTACTACGCGATCCGCGATAGCTACGACCTCGACACCCTATGGGACGCCATCGACGCGCTGGACGGCTTGGTCGCAGCAGACCTTCAGTCGGCGATGGAGCTGGAGGTGCTGCGTCTCGCCGAAACCGGCATCGGCTGGCTGGTGCACGCCCTGGACGACGCCGTGCTCGGCGCCGCGACCCAAGCCCTGGCAGCCCAGGTGCGGGCACTGGACGCGGCCCTCGAACAGCTGCTGCCGGCAGCGCAGTGGGCCGCACTGACCGCACGGTCCGCGGCACTGATCGGCGACGGCGTGCCTGAAACCCTTGCCGGCCGCATCGCCCGGCTGCCGGTACTGGGCGCCGCGCTCGCCATCGCCGCCGTCGCCCGCGCCGCCGACATGCCGCTGGCGCGGGCTGCGGCGCTGCACTTCGAACTGGCTGCAGCGGTGCGCTTCACCCACCTGCAGAGCGCACTCGAGGACTATGCGCCGCGCGATGGCCTCGAGGAGCGCTGCCGGGCCGGGTTGCGCGAAGCCAGCGACCGTCACCTCGGCGCCCTCGCCGTGGCGGTGGCGCGCACCGATCGGCCCGGCCTGACCGCCGCCGAGCAGGTCGCCGCCTGGCTCGATGAACGTGCCGCGGCATGGGCGCGCCTCGACACCACGCTGGCCGAGCTGCCAGCCACCGGGGCCAGGCTGACCGCACTCACGGTCGCGGTCCAGGATCTGGGCCTGCTGGCCGGCGCCGACGCCCGGGTACGGCTGGCGCCGATCCCGGTCCCGGCAGCGCCGGCGGCCACGGCATGAAGCGGCCAGTCCCGCCCTGCCCGGATGACGCCGTGCCCGGCGCTGGCTATGATGCAGCCGAATCCGTGGTATCCCGTCCATGCAGGTAGAACGATCGATCGCGGCCGCGCCGCCGCTGGTGGTCGCGCGCGGCCTCGGCAAGTCCTATGGCGGCCAGCGCGTGGTCGACGGCGTCGATCTGATGGTGCACGAGGGCGAGTGCTTCGGCCTGCTCGGCCCCAACGGCGCCGGCAAGACCACCACCCTGCGCATGCTGCTGGGCTTGACTCCGCCGGATGCCGGTGAACTGCGGGTGCTGGGCGAGCCCATCCCGGCACGTGCCCGCCGCGCCCGCGAGCAGATCGGCGTGGTACCCCAGTTCGACAGCCTGGATCCGGACTTCACGGTGCGCGAAAACCTCGTCACCTACGCCAGCTACTTCGGTCTGCGCGGCCCCGGACTGGCGCCGCGCATCGCCGAACTGCTCGCCTTCGCCAACCTCGAGGGCCGCGAGGACACGGCCATCGCGGCCCTGTCCGGGGGCATGAAACGCCGCCTCACCCTGGCGCGGGCGCTGATCAACCGCCCGCGCCTGGTGGTGCTCGACGAGCCCACCACCGGCCTCGACCCCCAGGCCCGCCACTACATCTGGCAGCGCCTGCGTGAACTGCGCGACGGCGGCACCACGCTGATCCTGACGACCCACTACATGGAAGAGGCCGAGCGGCTGTGCGACCGCCTGGTGATCCTCGATGCCGGCCACATCCTCGCCTGCGATACGCCGCGGGCGCTGATCAACGCCCACATCGAACCCCATGTGGTCGAGCTCATCGGCACCACCGGCGGGGACGCCCCGCCCCCCGAACTGAGTGCGCTGCCGGGCGTGCGCCTGCACCGCGCCGGGGACCTGGTGCTGCTCTACACCGCGGCGCCGCGCCTGCTGCTGGAACGGCTCGACGCTGCGGGCCAGCGCTACCTCCACCGCCCGGCGAATCTCGAGGACGTGTTCCTCAAACTCACCGGCCACGAGCTGCGGGACTGAGGCCATGATCGTTCTGCCCCGTCCGAGCCTGCGCTGCCTGGCGGTCTGGCAGCGCAACCTGCGCGTGTGGCGCAAGATCCTGCTGCCTTCGGCGCTGGGCAATTTCGGCGAGCCGGTGCTCTATCTCTTGGCCTTCGGCTACGGTTTCGGCGAACTGGTCGGCGATCTGGGCCAGCTGCCCTACGTCGCCTTCCTGGCCTCGGGGATCGTCTGTTCCAGCACCCTGTTCACCGCCAGCTTCGAGGCCATGTATTCGGCCTTCACGCGGATGGCCAACCAGCAGACCTGGAACTCCATGCTCAACGCGCCGCTGATGGTCGACGACATCGTGCTGGGCGAGGTGCTGTGGGCCGCCACCAAGGGACTGCTCAACTCCTCCGCCATCCTGATCGTCGCCGCCGCCATGGGCCTGGTGGCGGACTGGCGCGCCCTGCTGGCGCTGCCGGTGCTCGGGCTCGCCGGCTTCGCGTTCGCCGCCTGCGCCATGGTGGTCACCGCGTACGCGCGCAGCTTCGACTTCTTCCTGTACTTCTTCACCCTGGGCCTGACCCCCATGCTGCTCACCGGCGGCGTATTCTTTCCGCGCGAGCAATTCCCGGAATGGGTACAACAGGCCGCCTTCCTGCTGCCCCTGCCCCATGTGGTGGAGCTGGTGCGGCCGCTGCTCACCGGCGGCAGCCTGCACGGGCCCGGACTGCACCTCGCGGTGATCCTGGGCTACGCCGTCGCCGGCCTGTTGATCTCCACCGCACTGGTGCGGCGCCGCATGCTGTGCTGAGCGAACACAATCACCCACGCCATATCACCCGCACGAGAGAGAGGACGCATGAACATTCGACGCTTGGCTTGGATCGCAGCGCTGTGTGCGAGCGGCGCCCAGGCCGCGGAACTGAGGGTGCCTATGCACGCCGCCGAACCCGGCGGAGCCGGGGCGGAACTGGGCAGCATCGCGGTCGCCGAATCCGCGCACGGCTTGGTCTTCACCCCAGTGCTCGCTGGCCTCAGCCCCGGGCTGCACGGCTTCCACCTGCACCAGAATCCGGACTGCAGCCCTGGCGAGAAGGATGGCGCCACGGTGCCGGCGCTGGCCGCCGGCGGCCATCACGACCCGGCCGGGAGCGGCCGCCACGGCACCCCCTGGGGCGACGGCCATCTCGGCGACCTGCCGCCACTGTTCGTGGCCGCCGATGGCACCGCCACCCAGCCGGTGCTGGCGCCACGCCTGCGCAGCCTCGACGACGTCCGCGGGCGCGCCCTGATCATCCACGCCGGCGGCGACAACCACGCCGATGCGCCCGCGCCTCTGGGCGGCGGCGGCGCCCGGGTGGCCTGCGGGGTGATCGCGAAATGAGGTCGGCGAAAAGTAGCGGCAGCGGCAAGTAGCGCTGGCCGTCAGTTTTCCGCGAGCGCCGCGTCCAGTGCCTCCTCGGCGGCGATCCAGTCCGCCTCGAGCGCGGCACCGCGCTGGCGCAGCTCGCCCTGCCGGCGCAGCGATGCCTGGAGCCGATCGCGCGCCTCCGGGGCATAGAGCTCCGGCGCGGCCAGCTCCGCATCCACCCCGGCCAGCTCTTCATTGAGCTGGTCCAGTGCGGTCACCAGCCGCGCCACGCGCTCCCGCAGCGGCCGCAGCTCGGCGCGCCGTGCGGCCTCCCGGCGGCGCTGGTCGCGCCGCCCCTCCGCAGCCACCGCCACGCCGTCACCGGCCGGGCACGAGCCCTGCGCCAGCCGCTGCCGGTAGTCGGCGAGATCGCCGTCGAAGGGCACGACCCTGCCCGCCGCCACCAGCCAGTAGGTATCCACCGTGGTGGCGAGCAGATGGCGGTCGTGGGAGACCAGCACCAGGGCGCCGCGGTAATCCTGCAACGCCAGGTTGAGCGCGGCGCGCATGTCCAGATCGAGGTGATTGGTGGGCTCGTCGAGGAGCAGCAAGCCGGGCGCGCGCCAGGTCAGCAACGCCAGCACCAGGCGCGCCTTCTCGCCGCCGGAGAGGGGCGCCACCGGCGCGGTCGCGCGCTCCCCTGCAAAGCCGAAACCGCCGAGGAAATCGCGCAGCCGCTGCTCGGTGGCCTTACCGTCGAGGCGTTGCAGGTGTGCGAGGGGGCTCGCCGCCGGATCGAGTTGCTCCAGCTGGTGCTGGGCGAAGTAGCCGACCTCCAGGCGTTCACCGGTGGCGCGCTCGCCGCTCAACGGCGCCAGCTCCCCGGCCAGGACCCGCACCAGCGTGGACTTGCCGGCGCCGTTGGCGCCGAGCAGACCGACGCGATCGCCGGGACCGAGTTGCAGGGACACGTCCTGCAGTACCGCGGTCTCGCCATAGCCAAGCGTCGCCGCACGCAGGCTGAGCAGCGGGTTGCCGGCGCGCGCCGGCTCGGGAAAGCGGAACCGGAAGGGATTCTCGGCCTGCACCGGCGCCACCAGCTGCATCCGCTCCAGGGCCTTGAGCCGGCTCTGTGCGGCACGCGCCTTGCTCGCCTTGGCGCGGAAGCGGTCGACGAACTGCTGCATGTGGGCGATGGTGCGCTGCTGTTCGGCGTGGGCGGCGGCCTGGCCGGCCAAGCGCGCGGCGCGCTGGCGCTCAAAGTCGGTGTAGCCGCCGCGATAATGGTGGAGGCGGCCGTGCTCGATGTGCAGTACCTCGCCGATCACCGCATCGAGAAAATCCCGATCGTGGGAGATCACCAGCAGGGTACCTGGGTAGGCCAACAGCCACGCCTCCAGCCACACCACCGTCTCCAGGTCCAGGTGGTTGGTGGGCTCGTCCAGCATCAGCAGATCGGAGGGACACATCAGCGCCCGGGCGAGCGCGATGCGCACCCGCCAGCCGCCGGAAAATTCCGCGGCCGGCCGCTGCTGATCGGCGCTCGCGAAGCCGAGGCCGGCGAGCAGCGCCCCGGCGCGGGCCTGGGCGCTGTAGCCCTCCGCCTGGCGATAGCGGTCGTGCGCACGCGCGATCGCAGTGCCATCACCAGCGGCCTCGGCCCGCGCCAGCTCCTGCTCGGCAGCCCGCAGCAAGGGATCGCCGTCGAGCACCAGCTCCAGCGCGCTGCGGCCGAGATCACCCAATTCCTGCTCCATGTGCGCGATGCGCCAGTTCGCAGGCACCAGAACCGCCCCCGCATCCGCGGCCAGTTCACCGCGCAGCAGCGCGAACAGCGAACTCTTGCCGCTGCCGTTGGCGCCGATCAGGCCGATGCGATGGCCGCTGAACAAGGTCGCCGACGCGTGTTCGAGCAGCACCGTGCCGCCGCGGCGCAGGGCGACATCGGTGAGCTGGATCAACGGGGGAACTCCGCGGTCGTGTGCATCGAAAAACGGGTTGCCGCCGCGCCGGCTAGGGGTGGCGCAACAGCGGTCGTACCACGCTGGCCACGCGCTCGGGCGCACAGTTGAGGTAGAGCGATTTTTCCAACCATCGCGGGTCGGGATAGTAGGAGAACAGAAACTGTCCGCCCTTCATGTTCTCGATCACCCGGTTGACGATGTTGGGCCGCACCGCCGGGCAGCCGTGGCTGCGCCCGATGCCCCCCTTGAGGTGGATCCAGATCGGGTCGACGTATTCGGCGGAATGGATCACGATCTTGCGCTTGCGCGCGAGGTCATTGATGCCGGGTTCAAGGCCATCCATGCGCAGCGACAGGCCGAAATTGCCGTAGTAGGTCTCGGCCGTGCGAAACAGGCCCAGGCTCGATTTGCGACTGCCGAACTCGTTGGAAAAGCGGGTGGCGAATTCGTCGCCCGACCCGCGCCCGTGGGCGACATGATCCTCCACCAGCAGGCGGCGCCGGTCGAGATCGAAGATCCACAGCCGCTGCTTGCTCGACGGCAGCGAAAAATCGATCACTGCGAGCCGCTGTGCCGGGTCGATGCCGCTGGCGACGGCGCAGTTCATGGCCCCGACCGCCTTGCCCAAAACCTGCCGGTTGATCGCCGGGGCGGCCCTGGCCAGCGCGCCGATCAGGCGTTCGGTACCCGCATCGGCGGCACGCCCCACCACAGGGATCAGGCACAGGATCGTCAGCAACAGGCGCAGCGGCACGGACACCCAACTCCAGACACAGGCGGCGCAAACTGTAGCAGGAGTGGCTGACTTGCAGAACAGCGCCTGGCGGCTTGCCGGCGCCAAACGCGGCATCAGGACCGCGGGCATCGGTGGCGCGCGCGGGGCCGGCTGCCGAACCGCGGAAATACCGCCTGAAAATTGGTGCCGGAAAGAGGATTCGAACCTCCGACCAACGCATTACGAATGCGCTGCTCTACCGAGCTGAGCTATTCCGGCGGGGTGCGAAAGTCTACTGTGACGCAGCAGCGCTGTCACTGGCGCCGGCCTTGGCGCGTCGCTCGCGCTCCAGCGCAATCAGGTGATCAGCCACGTCCAACATGCCCTGGTGACCGCCGGCCGTGCGCGCGGTAACGCGATACTTGCCCTCGATCACCAGTTCGGGCGTGCCGGCGGAATGGTAGCTGCGCTGGCGCGCATCGGCCTGGCGCACGGCGCTGGCGACGCCAAAGGAGTTGAAGGTCTTGCGGAACTCCTGTTCATCGACCCCGTTGGCGACGAAGATCTCGGCGATGGCATCCTCACCGGCGAGCTTGTTCTGCTTCACGTTCATGGCATCGAACAGCGCCTGGTGAACCTTGTCGAGGACGCCCAGCGCCTTGGCGGTGTAGTACGCCCGGGCGTGCAGTTCCATGGTGGGGTGCCAGATGGCGGGGCTGCGCGCCAGCACGACGTCAGCGGCGAGCTGCCGCTGCCATTTGTCCAGCAGGGGCTCGAAGATGAAACAGTGGCCACAGCCGTACCAGAACAGCTCGGTGACGTCGATCTTGGCCGGGTTGGCGGTGCGCACCGGAGGATCCAGCACCTCGTAGTCCTTGCCCGCGACGTATTCGGTGGCGCTTGCGGGCAGCGCCGCGAACAACAGGACGGCAGCGAACAGGCGTAGCACTCGATTCATGACCCTACCCCGATGATCGGCGGTGGCAGCGGACCGCCGGAGGGCGCTGCCGATGCCGGATTTTGCTTATTTCAACCCCGAAATGTAATTGGCGAGCGCGTCGATTTCCTGATCGTTCAGATGTGCGGCGACACCGCGCATCACCGCATTTTCATCGTTCACGCGGGCTCCGGTCCAGGCCGGATCGTGGGCGCCATCGCGGAAGGCGCGCAGCTGTTTGGCGAGGTAGGCGGCGTGCTGTCCACCCAGCGCCGGATACCCGGCCGGGGCATTGCCGTTGCCAACCGGAGAATGGCAACCGGTGCAGGCGGCCACGCCGGTTTCCGGATTGCCGGCGCGATAGATCTTTTCGCCGAGGGCCAGCGACTTGGCGTCGTCCTTGGCGCCGGCCCATTGCCGGGGCTGGGTCGCATAGTAGGCGGCAATGTCGGCCAGATCGGCGGCCGACTTGCCGTCGAGCTGCCCGGTCATCTCGACCACGGTGCGCTGCCCGGACTGGATGTCGCGCAACTGCTTGAGCAGGTATTTTTCACCGATCCCGGCGAGGTTGGGAAAATTCGGCGCCGCGCTGGCGCCCTGGGGACCATGGCAGGCGGCACAGGCGGCGGCCTTGTCCTTGCCGGCCGCCGCGTCCCCTGCGGCCAACAGGGGATCAACGCAGCCGAGGGCGATGGTGGCGGACAGACACAGCAGAATTCTTCTCGTCATCTTCACTCGCTCGAGTTGGCTACAATGGGACGCAGAGACGCGCCCGGGTGCCCGGGACGGGGCGAGAGTATATACCAATCCCCTGCGCCGGCTGGCGTGCGCCCTACCCAACCGGTGCCCGGTTGTCCTGGATCAGCTGCCCACCGGCAGCGCCGCAGCCCATACATTCTCCTGGAGTCCACCCATGGCGGAGCCCAGCGCACCCGCAGCCGATCCCGCAATCGACGCCAGTGCGCGCTTTCGCGGCGTGCGCTTTCTCCAAAGCGCCGCGATGCTCGCCGATTGCCCCCCGGACACCGGCGCCGAGGTGGCCTTCGCCGGCCGCTCCAACGCCGGCAAGTCGAGCGCGCTCAATGCCCTGACCGGGCAAGGCAAGCTGGCCCGCACCAG
>JADLCO010000067.1 GCA_020847115.1 Pseudomonadales bacterium
CGCGCGCGTAGCCCCTCGACCGCTCGCGGGTCCGCGCCGACCGCCTTCTGCACCGCGCCGTGCAACAAGCCGCCGTGGTCCATCAATCGACCGCGCAGCGCTACCAGCAGCTCCAGGCGCGCGGCTGCGGCGGGGTTTTGCCGTCGGTGCCACTGTTCAGTTAGCCCGCGGTGCAGGTCGTCGGAAATGCCAGTCAGGAACGCGGGTGCAGACAGCGCAGCAATCGCCGTGACGGCGTCGCCGGAATCGACCGCAGAATTGACCGCTGCCATGCGTTCGGCCTCGGGAAGCGAACGCAAGTAGCCGCGGATCTCGCCGCTCAAAGCATCGCCCGGTTTCGGTTGCAACGGTGCGGCAAGCTCGGCGGTCAGCGCCGAAATTTCGTCGCGCAACGCGTCGGTCCGCTTGTCGAGCTGTGCCGCGGCTCGCTTGAAAACGGATTCCGCAGCCCGCGACATCTCCAACGTTCTGTTTTGCTCGGTCCGCGTCGGGTCGGCGCTCAATTTGCTGCGCAAGTCGTAGAGGCGCGACAGGTCGCTGTAGACGCCAGCAACCATCGCGCGAGCGGATTCGATGTCCGGCGCAACGCCGGTTCGGTACGCGGCAGGGACCGCTTTGAGCAGGTGGCCGACCGTGTCCGGGTGCAGGCCCGGGGAGAGTCGAACGTCAGGTTTCGTTGTCATGTCGGGCTCTTTTGGGGGTATCTTTGGGGGAATGTTCGCTTGTTCCCACTGGAAAAGCAAGTGGTAACAATGCGTTGTGGAATTATTCGACGCCTCAGAAGGGCGCCAAACGCATCACCCCGCCAGTTCATCCGCGGCAAATAGCAGCGCGCGGCGTTCGTTGGCCTCGGCAAGGCGCGCAATTGCCAATGCTCGCGGCGGCAGAAGTGATTCGACAGCGTCACGAACGATGGCGCGCAGAACCGCGGCCGGCATAGCCTCGGCCTCGACGGTGGTCTCCACCTGTAGGGAGCGCCTGTCACCAGCCTTGCGTGGTTTCTCCGGGAGGCCGTAGTCGGCACTTTGGGATTCCGTGATCCCCAGGCGCACAAACTCCAGCGGCGCGCGCAGGTGGCGGCGCAGCTCACCCTCCAGAGAACGGTCGATCAGCACGCCGGCCGGGTCGTGATCGCCAATATAGAAAATCGTCGCCGTCTTGCCGTTACGGCACGCCAGGTCGATATGCCTAGCCGCCTCATAGGCCAATGTGATGGACGCGAACCCAGCGCATGGATACAAGCTCACGGCCAGATCTTTGCAATCCGCCTGAAGCACGCCGGCAATGCTGCGCGATTCCACCCAGACTTCGACATACCTTTGGTTGCCGGACCACAGGTCGGCACGGTAAAGGCCGGCGACGCTGCGCAGGAAGTCAGAAGCGCCCCCATAGGTCTGCACGTGGTATCCGCTTCGTGTGGCGTCGGTTATCCAGCCGTACGGTACGCGGCCGCTTCGGCGCAGCTCGGTCAGTCGGTGCTGCACGTGCCGATAACCGCGGTCGTCCTTGGTGACCGGCTCCGGGAGCCGCTGGTCGGTCATCCGGTAGAAGACATGGCGAACGGACTGCGGGTGGTCGGCGGCAAGCACTTCCAGGATCTGCGCGTCTAGCTGCGCGATTTGCGCCTTGGTGCGGCGGTCGCGTTTTATCGACCGTGGTTCATAAAACTGGTTCATCGCCGGCACCACGCGCAACCCTCGGTAGCGCATCTCGGGCACCCGTCCTGAGATTCCCCGTATTCGCCCCCCGCGACACCCGCGACACCCGCGCGCTGCGGGGACTGCGGGGGTTGCGGGGATGAAATGCGGGCAATCTCAGGACGGCCGGGCGGCTCGATGCTCCACACAATGACTTTTGCGTGGTTTGCTGCGCCGTCATCGGACACCCGCCAACCGGCCTTGCGCATGACGGGCGCCAGCCGCCGCAGTCGCTGGGTTACCGCTCGCGCATCCGTCGGCCACCCGCGCGGTGGCCGCTCCGGGTTTATCAGGGTGAACAGGTCGGCGGCGGTTCCAGTGAACCCGTGGCCGCAGTGCTCGGCGATCGCGGCGAATACGGCATCGCCTGACAGCGTGTCGAGCGCGAGTGCACCTTGCTTGCCCGAGTACGTCCGCAGCCCGTCGGTTTTCAGCACGGCGTCAACGGCGGCGACTATTCGCGAGTAGTCCGCCATCCGGGGTTTCGACTCAAGACGAACAAAGGGAATCATCCCCGCGACACCCGCAGCCGCGTCGAGAATGGCCCCCAGCACCCGCGGTCTGGCGGCTTCCCATTGCGGCCATATATCGGCATCGCACAGGCGGGCGGCGCCTTGTATCGGTTGCAGCGTGATCGGCAACATTCGCTCGCCCAGGTCGCCGCGCACCGCGCCGACGTCGATTCCGTTCAGCGCCACTACCCGCCGGTAAGCGAAGACGGCGTGATCACCGTCGGTGTACAGCTTGCGCCTAACATCGCCGTCGCCGGTGACAGCGCGGCAGATCGAATCGGAAAGCCACCCCGGGATGTCGGACAGGTTGTCCAGGCTCACCACCCATGATCCGGCGGCGGCCGTCACCCATGAGTCGGCGTCCCGTGGCGGCTTGCGCAGCGGCACCGGGCTTGCGTCGATGCAGTCCACCAACAGCCGCAGCGCCGTGGATTTCCCCGCGCCCTGTTCGCCAAGCACGGCTAAGACGGGGTGTGCGATGTCGGGATACAGCGCGGCCACAAGCCAGGCGAGCACCAGGGGGCGGTCATCCTCGCCGACGTTCAGGAACTGCCACAGGGCGCCCAGCGTGCCGCCTCGCTCGGGGGTCGGCAGCTCGCCGGAAAGCGCAGTGCGTTTAAACAGGACGGGCGGCGCGGCAATTTCCCACCCGCTCGCGTCAACCCGCACAGCAAGTCCGCTCGCGTCGCCAAGGTCCAGCCACGTCGCCCCGCCGCGCTCGGCCACCCTCAGGTGTAGCGCCTCGGGCGCGCACTCCTGGGCGAACCCTTCGACTACAAGCAGCGCGTCGGCCAGCGCTTGTTGTGGTGCGGCGCGGCCGGTCGTTTTGAAATACTCGCGCGCAAGCTGCCCGCGCAGCGACTGGCGGTTGCCGCGCAGCGTTACTGCCACGCGGGGGCCGGAAACGGGGACGGCGAAGGTCTCCCCGTCCGGGGTGCAGCCGAGCGTGTAGAGCCGCTGCGCGATCTCGACCAGGGTAGTCGCCGCCGATTTTTTTTCGGCGTCGGCGGCCAGTGCCGGCGGTGCCTCGGTTGCCGGCTCGACCAGCGGCGCCTCAACGTCGGTCATGAGTCCCCGTCCGTCAGCGGCCACGGTCCACCTCCGGCCGGTCCTCGCGGGCGCGGAACCAGTCGCCGACCACCCCGGAACCATCGAAAAGGACTATTGCCGCGGCTCCAGCCTCAACCAGCTCGGCCCCCAGCTCCTGCAGCATGCCGTGGTCGGCGCGCGCCCCGGGCACCGGCTGGACAAAAACGTAGCAGCCGCGCAGCAGGCGCCAGTCGAACGCGGCCGGCGGTTCATCGGCCGGCACCACTACGCAATCGGCCGGCGGTGCGGATCCCGGCCAGCCAACCACAACGCGGGCGCTCCCGTTCGCGCCGGGTCGAAATTGCTTTGCATATGGTGGCCGGCGGCGCGTGCTAGACTTGCCGTGCTTTCCAACGACATTGCGAAGGCACCTCTCGCCGCCGCCCGTGCACCCGGGCAGCGGCTTTTTTTTGGCGGCCACGATCAGCCACCAACATAGGCTTTAGCGATCGCTCTCGACGCGAGCCACTGTTCAACGTCACTTTCGTACCAGCCGATGCGACGCGGCCCCAGCGCGATGGGCGCCGGAAATTGTCCGGTCTTGCTCATCTGATAGATGCTGGTTCGCTGCAACCCGACGCGGGCAAAGACTTCTTTGGAAGACAGAATTCTGGTGGGGTTTCTGGTGTCCACGGCGGCTCCTGTGCGCTGTGGGTGCTCACCATGGCACTGCCGCTGGCTTGCTGGGAGGGTTCTTGCTCGCCTCACTCGCGGGCGTGATCAATCGTCGCGGCACCGCCGAGACAGGGTGAACACTACCGGCCACCCGCGCCTTTGTCAAGACACATTTGACCGCCGGAGTCAAATCAATTATGTGACTTCATGGTCATTTTGTTGGTGCAGGCCAGGCGCCCGCCGGATGGGGTAACCGCGCGGGGTATTCGGTTGGATGCGCTGGTTATTTGCTTGCGGATCAATTGGTTACGGCGGGATATGGCGCTCGGTGTAGGCGCCGCAGTATCAGCCCGTCGCGCTGCCGTGCCCGATGGGCACCACCTTGGCGCCGCTTTTAAGCTGGTCGCAGTAGTCGGCCCACTGCTCCATCATCCGCCGGCGGTCCTCCAGTCGCTGGCTGCGGTTGTAGGCGCTCGCGACTTGGTTTCGCTGGGCGTGGGCCAGTTGCAGCTCGATGACCTCGGGCGGCCAGCCCAGCTCATGCAGCATGGTCGAGGCGCTGCTTCGGAACCCGTGCGCGGTGTGCTGGTCGCCGCTGTAGCCCAGGGTCTTCAGCGCGGCGGCGATTGTGTTTTCCGACAGCGGCCTGCCGGGGCGCACCGACTCGAAAACGTAGGGCCGGCTCCCGGTGATCGGGTGCAGCTCGCGCAGAATCTCTACCGCTTGCCGGCTCAAAGGCACCAGATGCGGCTTGCGCATTTTCATGCGCTCGGCCGGAATCGCCCAGAGCCCGGCGTCCAGGTCAAACTCGGTCCAGGTGCTTAGCCTCAGTTCGGCACTGCGCGTGAACACCAGCGGCAGCAGCCGCAGGGCGGCGCGGGTTGCGGCCTGCCCTTCGTAGTGGTCGATGGCGCGCAGCAACTGGCCGAACTCTCGCGGGTTTGTGATCGCGGGGTGATGGCGTCGAACCACCCCCTTCAGGCGCCGGCCCAGGTGTGTCGTCGGGTCGATGTCGGCCAGACCTTCCAGGACCGCGTAGTCGAAGACCTGACGCAGCCGCTGGAACACCCGGAGCGCGGTTTCGTTCTTGCCCCGGTCTTCGATGCGCCGCAGCATGTCGAGCAGCTCCATCGGCGTCAGCTCGCGGATGGGGCGGGTGCCGATGACGGGGAAGGCCCAGGTCTCGAAGCGCCGCGTCGCCAGCCGCACGGTTTCGGGCGCCGGCAGGCGCTTGGTCGCCTTGCTGGTGGATGTCGCGTAGTGGGTCAGCCAAGCCCGCGCCACGGCCTTGAAGGTGTCGCCTCTCGCGGTCTTGGCGGCCCGCTTTTCGGCGGCGGGGTCCACCCCCTCGGCCAGCTTGCGCTTGGCGTCATCGCGAGCACGGCGCGCGGCGGCCAATGACACATGGGGATGCCGGCCGATGGACAGTAGCCCCTCTCGGCCCCGGTGGCGGAACTTGAGGCGCCAGAACTTGCCGGTGGCGGTGACGGCCAAGAACAACCCGCCGCCGTCGGCCAGCTTGGTGGGTTTGCCGGTGAACTTGGCCGCCTCGACGGTCTTGGCGGTCAGCTTGTTGATGGGGCGCATTGGGAAGTTCCCCAGGGGTGCCAGATACCCCCAAGGTTACCCCCAACATGCCGGAACTTCAACGAATCAAGGCGAACAACAGCGGACACCGAAGCCTGATAAATCAGTGTGTTATGACCCTTCGTGAACCCTGTTGAACTAGCAAATGGCGCACCCGGAGAGATTCGAACTCCCGACCACCTGGTTCGTAGCCAGGTACTCTATCCAGCTGAGCTACGGGTGCGAGGGCGGCAACTATAGGCAAGCTGCCGGTGCCGGTCAAGAAAAACCGGTGTGCTGCGCCGGCTTCAGGCGCGGGCGAGGCAGATGGCGCGCAACGGCGCCGGATGCCCTTCGACGGTGCGGCCCGGATCGCGGGGATCGAGAAAGTCGGCCAGGGATTCGAAGCGCATCCATTCGGTGCGGTGCTGCTCCGCAGTGGTGGTGGCGGTGACGTCGACCACCTGCGGTTGGTGGAAGCCCGCCTTGCGCAGCCAGGACACCAGTGTGGCCGGCGTCGGGATGAACCAGACGTTGGCCATCTTGGCGTAGCGGCCCTCGGGCACCAGCACCTGCCCGGGACCGCCGTCGATCACCAGCGTCTCCAGCACCAGCTGGCCGCCGGAGCGCAGCAGTTCGCGCAGCTCGCGCAAATGGTCTAGGGGCGAGCGGCGGTGGTAGAACACGCCCATCGAGAACACCGTGTCGAAGGCGGCGAGTTCGCGCGGCAGTTGCTCGATGCCGAGCGGCAGCACGTCCACCGGGACCACGCCCAGATAGCGGCGGATGGCCTCGAACTGCAGCACGAAGCGCGCCGCGGGGTCGATGCCGATCACCCGTGCCGCGCCGGCGCCGGCCATGCGCAGGGCGTAGTAGCCGTTGCCGCAGCCCACGTCCAGCACCAGGCGGCCGGTGAGGTCGTCGAGGTGCGGCGCGACGCGCTGCCATTTCCAGTCCGAGTGCCATTCGCTGTCCAGCTGCACGCCAAACAGTTCGAACGGTCCCTTGCGCCAGGGGTGGAGCTCCAGCAGCGCGGCGCGCAACTGCGCGCGCTCGGCATCGGTGGCGTCGGCGGCGCGGCCGATGCGCACCGATGTGCGCAGGTCGATGGCGCTCGGCCGCAGCGCCGGCAGGCGCGCCAGCGCCGCCTGCCAGGCCGGCAGATCGCCCCAGCGCGCGATGCTCAAACCGGCCTCGAGCTGCGCGGGCAGCTGCCGGCCCCAGGCGCGCAGCGCGGGAATGGCCTCCAGCGCCGCCAGCAGCGGGGCGTAATCGGGCAATGGACCGCCGGATGTCACGCGAAGGCCAGCAGCGAGGCGAAATTGAAGCACTGGAACCAGACGTCGGCGGCGGCGAAGCCGGCGTCGCGCAGGCGCGCGCGGTGGACGTCGAGGGTTTCCGGGATCAGCACTGCTTCGAGGGCGGCGCGCTTCTGGGCGATCTCCAGTTCGCTGTAGCCGTGGGCGCGCTTGAAGGCGTGGTGGAGGTCGATCATCAGCGCATCGAGCGCGGCATCGGCGAAGGCGATCTTCTCCGACAGCACCAGCACGCCGCCTGGCACCAGGCCGGCGCGGATGCGGCCGATCAGCGCTGCGCGCTCGGCGGGCGCGATGAATTGCAGGGTGAAGTTGAGCACTACCACCGAGGCATCGGCGATGTCCAGCTCGCGGATGTCGGCGGCGCAGAGTTCCACCGGCGCCGCACCGGCGTCGGCGGCCAGTACCGCGCGGCAGCGCTCGATCATCGCCGGGGCGTTGTCGGCGGCGACGATGGTGCAGTCGCGCGCGCCGATGCCCTGGCGCAGCGCCAGCGTCGACGCTCCCAAGGAACACCCCAGATCGTAGCAGCGGGTGCCGGGCTGGGCGTAGCGCTCGGCGAGGGTCCCGGTCATGGCGACGATGGTTTCGTAGCCCGGCACCGAGCGGCGGATCATGTCGGGAAAGACCTCCACCACGCGGTGATCGAAGCGAAAGCCCGCGATCTCCGCCAGCGGCTTGGCGAACAGCCGGTCGCTGCCGATCATGGCGCGACGGAAACCTCGTAGCTCACAGCGCGTGGACGGTGAGGCCGAGCCCGTCGAGCTGTGCGGTGCGGTCGGCCGCGGTGATCACCGCGGTGCTGGCGCGCTCGGCGCGCAGCCAGGTGTCCGCCACGCGCTGCAGATCCGCCAGGGTCACCGCCAGCACCCGGTTGCGGAAGCGCTCGCGGCAGGTGCGGTCGCGGCCATACAGCTCGGCGTGGAAGGTCTGCTTGGCCTCGCCGGCCGGCGAGCCCGGCTTGTCCAGACTGGCGATCACCCCGAGGATGGCCTCCTCGACGCGGCGCGGGGCATGGTCGCCACC
>JADLCO010000068.1 GCA_020847115.1 Pseudomonadales bacterium
ATTGGCCAAGTTCAGGGTTTCCAGGGCGACGAAGGCATCCAGACCGTTCAGGGAACCGATGCCCGCATTGGTGCACACCAGGCGTTTGAGGTCGGTGATACGGGCCACGTCCTGGTCGCGAATGGTCTGCGCGATGCAATCCCTGAGCCCGGGGTCGGCGATATCGTACTCGGTCAAGGTCCTGCCGGGCGTATGGATCGGCTGTTCGTTGAAGGTGACCTCATAGCGGTTGCAGCCGGCCAGCAAGGCGGTCAACAGGAACAATGCGGGGCTGGGTTGCCGCTTCATCGGGACCTCCAAATCTGTGATCCGCATTCTAGCCGTCGGGGCGATCGCGGCGCTAGGATTCCCGCTGCCCGTCCGCGCCGGGGGCCAGCTATATCTGCAAAACGCGTTGCCGCCCGGGGATGCGGCGCAACCCGAGCGCTTGGGGCCTCGGCACGATGTTCTGCCGTCGTCGGCGGTGCACATGGGGAGTGGATGGATGGGAAAACGGGGGCGGACCCTGCCCAATGTCTCCGGCCAGGATTGCGGCGCCGGCAGCGCCCGGGTGGTGGTGGCAGCCGACAGCCGAAACCGGGAGGCGGGGCGGGCGCTGGCAGCTCGCCTCGGGCTGGGATTTCTCGATGTAGATGCCGGCGCGCCGCTGTGCAGTGCATTCATCCTCCGGCTGGGCACCGATGGCTTGGCGTTGTGCAGCGCCAGCGAGCGCTTCGGTCCCATCAGCTGTGAGTTTGCCAGTGGGCGATTGCGGCACCGACACCACTTTGGCGGCGGGTTCGGCCAAGGTATCGCGCGTGCGGTCGGCTTCAAGCCCGGGAGCGCGCTTCAGGTCGTCGACCTGACCGCAGGCCTGGGTGAAGATGCCTTCGTGCTGGCCGGGCTCGGCGCCCGGGTAGCCATGGTCGAACGCCACCCGGTGGTGGCTGCACTGCTCGAAGACGGGCTGCGCCGCGGGCGTGAGCTGGCGCATGACGCGGCCATTGCCGCCGCCATCGCGCGCATGGAACTGGTGCAGTGCGAGGCCAGCGACTGGCTGCAAAACTGCACAGATGCGATACGCCCGGACGTGGTGTATCTCGACCCCATGTTTCCCGAGCACAACCGGAATGCGCAGGTGCGCAAGGAGATGCAGGCTCTGCAGCAGGTCGTGGGTGCGGATGGCGACGCCGATGCCCTGCTCGAACCGGCGTTGGCCGTGGCCCGTTACCGGGTGGTGGTGAAGCGTGCGCGGCAGGCGCCGCCGCTGGGCCGCAAGCCCCCCGGGTTCGCCGTCTCCGGCCGCTCCACGCGGTTCGACGTGTATGCCTTGCGGCGGATGCCCTGAGCGACTGGCACCGGTGTTGGGCGTTGGGCTTCGGTAGCAGACTTGCCGCAAGCTGCTAGAATGCCGACCCATTGTGACCGCCTGCCCAGCATCATGGCCTGCCGTTGAACGCCAGCGCCCCGGCGTACCGCGAAACCGCCTACTTCGAACCTGGAACTGCCGATAGCTCGCTTGGGGACGGTGGTTGGCTGGGCATCGACGCGGTCTACTGTATCTCCCTGCAAAGCCGGCCCGACCGCGCCGCCGCCGCGCGCGCGGAACTGGCACGGGCCGGATTGCTGCCCATCACTACCTTTTATCGCCCCATCCGCCATCCGGACAAACCGGTGCAGGGGATCTGGGAGAGTCATCGCGCGGTGGCGCGCCATGCGCTTGAACACGGCCAGCGCCGGGTGATCATCCTGGAGGATGACATTCATTTCCGGCGGCTGCCCGAACGCGACCGTCTGGCGCGGCAGTTGGACGACCTTCCCGAAAACTGGAATATCCTGTTTCTGGGCCATTGGCCCTTCAGGATGCGCTTCCTCGCCCGCGATCTGCTGGAGACCGAATCGGCCTGCGCGCACGCCTATGTGGCCAGTGAACGCCTGCTGCACTGGCTGGCCGAGCGGCCCTTCGGTGCACCCGGGGTGGCGTTGCGGCGCGGCGCGGGCAAGGGCATCGATTCCGCCTATTCGATGTTGCCCGGCTGCTACGCGGTGTTTCCGATGCTCGCGGTACAGGGCGCCAGTCCCAGTGACCACTTCGCGCACCTGCGCGCCAAAGCGGAGCGCAGGCTCCATCACCGCTTGATGCGCGCCTTCCCGGTGGAGCGCGGCTATGCGCTGGGGATGCGCGGCGCCGAACTGTGGGCTGCGCTGCGGGCGCTGCCCACGCTGCTGCGCCGCCGGTAATGCCGGTTACCGGGTAGCCCCGGGTAGCAGCAGCCGCCCCAGCAGTTCCCGATAGAAGGCGGACAACTGTTCCAGATCGGCGATGGCGACGTGCTCGTCGATTTTGTGGATGCTGGCGTTGATCGGCCCCAGTTCGATCACTTGGGTGCCCAGCTTGGCGATGAAGCGTCCGTCCGAGGTGCCGCCGCCGGTGGAGAGTTCGGGACGACGGCCGGCCGCCGCGGCGATGGTGTCGGTGACCGCCGTCAGCAGCTCCCCGGGAACGGTGACGAAGGGCTCGCCGCTGAGCTGCCAGTCGAGGGTGTAGCGCAGGCCGTGTTCGTCGAGGATGGCCTGGGTGCGGCTTCTCAGCTCATCGGCCGTCACTGCGGTCGAGAAGCGGAAATTGAACAGCGCCTCCAGTTCGCCGGGGATGACGTTGGTGACCCCGGCTCCGGCATGGAGGTTGGAGATCTGAAAGCTGGTGGGCGGGAACTGCGCGGTGCCCTCATCCCAGACTTCGGCGGCCAGCGCCGCGAGCGCTGGCGCCGCGCGATGGATGGGATTGTCGGCGCGCTCGGGATAGGCCACATGGCCCTGCACGCCCAGTACCCGCAAGGTGCCATTGAGCGAGCCGCGGCGGCCGTTGCGTACCGTATCGCCCAGCTCCGTGCTGCTCGAGGGCTCGCCCACTACGCACCAATCCGGCGCCAGCCGCTGTTCGCGCAGCCATGCCACCACGCGCGCGGTGCCGTCGGTCGCCGGGCCTTCCTCGTCGCTGGTGAGCAGGAAGGCGATGCGGCCGGGATGCCGGGGGTGTGCGGCGACGAAGCTTTCGACCGCGGTCACCATGGCGGCCAGCGCGCCCTTCATGTCGGCGGCGCCGCGGCCGTAGAGCAGACCATCTTCGATCCGCGGGCTGAAGGGCGGATGACTCCAGTCCGCCTCGGGGCCTGGCGGCACCACGTCGGTGTGGCCGGCGAAGCACAGTAGCGGACCGCCGTCGCCGCGCACGGCCCAGAGGTTGCTGACCGCGCCGAAGCGCAGCGGTGTCAGCGCGAAACCCGCCGCGGCGAGCCGCGCGCCCAGCAATTCCTGGCAGCCGGCATCCTCCGGCGTCACCGAGGGGCAGCGGATCAGTTCGCAGGCCAGTGCCAGCGTTGGGGTCATGGCGGCGATGGGTGGGATCTGAGTTGGTCTCAGTTGTGGCTGTGCAGTTCCTCGTTGAGGGCGATCGC
>JADLCO010000069.1 GCA_020847115.1 Pseudomonadales bacterium
GAGCCGCTCGGGTTCTACAAGGGCAAGTACGCCAAGATCGTCGTCTGACCCCCATCGCCTGCCGCCTTCGGAGACTACGCCATGAGTGCGACCTTCAACGCCCTGGTGCTCGACCGCAACGAGGATAAGAGCATCCGTGCTGCCATCAAACCTCGGTCCCTCGCCGAGCTGCCCGACGAGGACGTGCTGGTGGACGTCGCCTACTCGACCCTCAACTACAAGGACGGCCTCGCGGTGACCGGCAGCTCGCCCATCGCACGCAAGTTCCCGATGGTGGGCGGCATCGACCTCGCCGGCGTGGTGGCCGAATCCCGCGACGGCCGCTTCAAACCCGGCGACCGGGTGCTGGTCAACGGCTATGGACTCTCGGAGCGCTTCTGGGGCGGTTACAGCCAGCGCCAGAAACTCAAGGCCGACTGGCTGGTGCGGGTGCCGGACGCCTTCAGCCTCGAAGAGGCCATGGCGATCGGCACCGCGGGCTACACGGCGATGCTGTGCGTGCAGGCGATCCGCGACTGGGGGATCAAGCCCGACGCCGGCCCGGTGGTGGTCACCGGCGCCGCCGGTGGCGTCGGCACCGTGGCCATCATGCTGTTGGCCAAACTGGGCTACCAGGTCTGCGCCGCCACCGGCCGCGTCGAGGAAGCGCGACCCCTGCTGGAACGGCTCGGCGCCAGCGAGATCATCGCCCGCAGCGAACTCGCCCGCGATCCGGCGGCGCTCGAGACCGAGCGCTGGGCCGCCGCGGTGGACACCGTGGGCGCCAACACGCTCGCCTCGGTCATCGCCCAGACCCGCTACGAAGGCCTGGTCGCCGCCTGTGGACTGGCCGGCGGCGCCGGCCTGCCGACCACGGTGATGCCCTTCATCCTGCGCGGCGTCACCCTGCGCGGCATCGATTCGGTGATGGCCGCCCTGCCGCGCCGCCAGCGCGCCTGGGACGAACTGGCGCAGCTGGTGGATCGCGAGCTGCTGCGGGCCATCTACCGGGTCGAACCGTTGGCGCGAGTGCCCGAGCTGGCCAAGGCGATTCTCGCCGGTCAGGTCCAGGGACGGGTGGTGATCGACGTCAACGCCTGAGGTCGATGGCTGCCATCCTCGCCACCATAATCATCCCAACGAGGCGAGCGCGATGAAATTCAATCTGTTCATGTACGGCACCGTGGGCCGCCGCGCCGAGCTGGAAGCCGGTATGGCGGGCAAGGATCCGCAGCGCTACCGGCGCATGCTGATGGAAATCGCCGAACTGGCCCGCCTCGCCGACGGCGCGGGCTACTTCGGCTTCGGGCACCCCGAGCACCACTTGCAGATCGAGGGCTTCGAGGCCGCCAACGACCCTTGCCTGATGGCCATGTGGCTGGGCCGGCACAGCGAAAAATTGCGCATCAGTCCCTGCGGGTTCGTCTCCACCACCAACAACCCGCGGGTCACCGCCGAGAAAATCTCCACCCTGGACTGCATGCTGGGGGGGCGCCTCGGCGTCGGTCTGGTGCGCGGCTACCAGGCGCGCTGGCTGGAGAACTTCAAGATCCAGCCGCAACTGACCGCGGTCGGCCCTTGGAACAAGAACAGTCCCGCCGACGAGGCCAATCGCGAATACTTCGCCGAATTCGTCGAGGTGGTGCTGAAGGCGCTGCGCGAGGACACCTTCTGTCATCGCGGCAAGTACTGGCAGTTTCCGCCCGCGGAGTTTCGCAACCCGCACCCGCACCCGGTGTACGCGCGCTACGGCCGGGGCGTCACCGCGGACATGCAGATCGAGCAGGTCGGCATCGCGCCGCGGCCGCTGCAGGCCGAGATTCCCCTCTACGGCGGCTTTTCCCATAGCCTGCGCTCCGCCAAGTTCTGGGCGCGCTACAAGGGCCGCCCCATAGTGCTCGCTGGGGATCTCGACTTCCTGCAGTTGCTGTGGCGCGAATGGAGTGCGGAAGCCGATCGGCACGGCGTCGCCCACCGGCCCGGCGACCAGGCCTGCTGGGGCGGCATCATGGTGTGCGCCGAGACCGACGCCCAGGCACAGGAGTGGTACAGAGAGATGGCCTGGCTGTGGGAGCAATGGATGATGCCCTTCGGGCAGGGCTTCCCGGAGCTGCTGGTGGGCAGCCCCGACACCCTCAACCGCCGCATCGAGACCGTGGCCCGGGCGATTCCCATCGACGAGGTCTTTCTGCTGATCCCCCAGGGCATCCTGGAGCCGGACAAACTGCTGCACAGCGTCGATCTGTTCGCCCGGCGGGTACTGCCGAATTTCGGTGCCTGACCGGTGCCGATGCACACCAGCGCAAAGCCGCGATCGCAAGGCATTGACGCACGTTTTCCCGACCCACCGCGGCCTTCTATACTCGCCGCCGCACCGCCCGGCGCACCACATGACCCGAGGGGCTCGCGTTTGACTCGCTCATCCATTCTCGCCCGGACCGGCGTCGCGGGCCTCTTGCTGGCCTTGCTGGCCGGTTGCGAGCGCGACCCGGCACCAGCGCCCCAGCCGCCCGTCGCCACGCACCCGCTGCCCACGCTGGTCGCCACCAGCGAAGACCTGCCGATCCACTACACCACCACCGGCACCGTGGTCTCCGACGAGCGCGTCGAAATCAGCTCACGCATCGCCGCCTACCTGCGCAGCCTGGAGGTGCGCGAGGGCGAGCGGGTGGTCCGGGGCCAGCGCATCGCCACTCTCGACAGCCAGGACGTCACCGGCGCGATCCGCCAGGCCGAGGCCAACCGCGACCGCGCGACCGCCGCTTGGCGCGATGCCACCAAGGATCTCCGCGACGCCGAGGCGCTGTTCGCCAAGGGCGTGGTATCGGCCGCCGCGCTGCGCAAGGCACAGCTCGGCCACGACGTCGCCGTCCAGGAGCTGGAGGCCGCGCGCGCGGCCTTGACCGCGGCACGCGCGGAGCTGCGCTACACCGAGATCCTGAGCCCGGTGGCCGGGGTGGTGGTGGCCCGTCCGGCGCGCAGCGGCGATCTGGTGACTCCGGGCGCACCCATCGTCACCGTGGAATCGGACACCGCGCTGCTGTTCGAGACCTTCATCGCCGAACGCCAGCTCGGGCACATACGGCTGGGCGATCCGGTGACGGTACGGATCGACGCCACCGGCACCTCCCACGACGGCGAGGTGGTGCGGCTGGTGTCGTCCGGCAATCCGGTTACCCGCCGCTATCAGGTCAAGATCAGCCTCGCCGATACCCGCGGCCTGGTGCCCGGCATGTTCGGCCGCAGTGCGTTCACCATCGGCAGCCGCAACGGCATCCTGGTGCCCACCGCCGCGCTCGCCGAGCGCGGTGGCCTGACCGGCGTGTTCGTGGTGGACGCCGAAGGGGTCTTGCACTTCCGCTGGGTGCGCACTGGCGCCAGCCACGGCGAGCGCACCGAGATCACCGCCGGGCTCGATCCGGGAGAAACCCTGCTCGCGCGCACAAATGTCGCGGTCAAGGATGGAGACCGACTGGCCGCTCCGGCCGCGGGCAACTGACGTGGTGCGATCGCGAGCCGTGCCGCAGGCGGGGGGAAGGTGATGTCCGAGCGGCCGCTCAACTCCGCCGGGCGGGTGGCGAACTATTTCGTCGACTCCAAGCTCACCCCGGTGTTCATCGCCTTCTGCCTGGTGGTGGGCGCCATCGCCGCAGCACTGACCCCGCGCGAGGAAAACCCGCAGATCGTGGTGCCGGGCGCGGAGATCACCTACCGCATTCCGGGGCGCGCGGCGGCCGACGTGGAGCAGCTCGTGGTGGCGCCCATGGAGGGCGTGCTGCGCGAGATCGAGGACGTGGACCACACCTTCGCGGTGGCCGCCCACGGCCTCGGTCAGATCAACGTGCAGTTCGAGGTGGGCGTCGACAAGGACGATGCCATGGTGCGCGTCTACCAGCGGGTGATGAGCCACCAGCACCTGCTGCCGCCGGACGCGGAGCTGCCGCTGGTACGGCGCGTCGACGTCGACGACGTGCCCATCGTCAACATCACCCTCGCCTCCGAAACCTATGACGATTACGCCCTGCGGCGGCTCGCCGAGCGCATGCGCGAGCGGCTGAGCACCATCGAGGAGGTGTCTGTCACCGAACTCCACGGCGGCCGCAGCCGGGAGCTGCGCATCGAGCTCGATCCGGCGCGCCTGGAGGCCTTCGGGCTCACAATGAATCAGGGCATCGCCATGCTCGAGGCGAGCAACGTGGCGGCGGTAGTCGGCAACACGGTGCGCCGGGGCGACAACCTGCTGGTCAATCTGCGTGGCGAGATCACTTCGGTGGACGCCGTGCGACGCCTCGCCCTCGCCGCCCACGACGGCCAGCTGATCTATGTGGACGACGTTGCGGAGGTCATCGACGGCCCGCCGGCGGAGCGTGACAGCCTGGCCCGCTTCAGCTACGGCGCCGGGACCCCGGAGCACGCCGAAACACACGGCGAGATGCCCGCCGTCACCCTCTCGGTAGCGAAGAAAATCAACAAGAATGCGGTGTTCGTCGCCGACGACGTACTCGCCAAGGTGCGCCAGATGGAGGCGCAGTTCATCCCTGCCGAAGTGCGCGTGGTGGTCACCCGCAACGACGGCGTGGTGGCCAACGATACCGTCAACAGGGTGATCGGCGAGTTGGGCATCGCCATCAGCGCGGTGATCCTGGTACTGCTGCCCTTCCTCGGCCTGCGCGCAGGCCTGATCATCGCCTTCGAACTGCCGCTGATCCTGTGCCTGACGCTCGCCATCGACATGCTGGCCGGCCCTACCATCAACCGGATGTCGCTGTTCGCCCTGATCCTGTCGCTGGGCATGATCGTCGACGACGGCATCGTCACCCTCGAGAACATCTACCGCGGCTACCAGCAGCTGCCGCCAGGCGGCGATCCACGCGCGGCGGCGGTGCTGGCCACCAACGAGATCGGCCCGCCCACCACCATGGCGACCATCGCCGTGGTCCTGGTGTTCTCGTCGCTCAGCATCGTCTCGGGGATGAACGGCGAGTTTTTCTATCCCATAACCTTCAACATGCCGGTGACCATGGCGCTGTCGCTGCTGGTGGCCTACATGGTGGTGCCCTGGATCTGCCACCGCTGGTTGCGCCAGCGGGTGTCGCCGCTGGCCGCGGAACCCGAAACCACGCCCCTGTACCGGTTCTATTTCCGCGCCATCACGCCGCTGCTGGAGCGCCCGTGGCGGCGTCACGCCCTGTTTGCGCTGACGGCGCTGGCGATCTTCGCCTCCTTCCTGCAACCGGCCTGGCAGTTCATCCGCCCCGCCGGGGTGGGCGGCCCGCTGTCCGCCGGCGGAGTGATGCTGGCGATCATGCCCAAGGACGACAAGAACACCTTCAACATCACCCTGGACATGCCGGAAAACACCCCCATCGAAGTCACCGACCGGGTGGCGCGGGAGTTCGGCGCGGTGGTCGGCGCCCACCCCCTGGTGGCGAACTACCTGACCTATGTGGGCATTCCCGCGGTGATCGATTTTGCCGGCCAGATCCGCGGCAACAGCAATCGCCGCGGGCCGCACGTCGCCGAACTCAGCATCAACCTGATCGACAGGAAACAGCGCGCCACCAAATCCGCCGCTGTGGTGGATCAATTGCGCACCGCCGCAGAAGCCATCAAGCAGCGCTATCCCGGCCTCGACGTGCGCTTCGTGGAAGCACCCCCGGGACCCCCGACCCGGGCCAGGGTGCTGGCCGAAATCTACGGCAGCGATCCGCAAGTGCTGCGCCGGGCGGCGGCCCTGGTGCGGGAGCGCTTCGAACGGGGCTACATGGTGGTCGATGTGTACGACACCGAAACCGCCGACATCCCGCGCTTCGACATCCAGGTGGACAAGGAAAAGGCCGTGCTCTCCGGCGTCACCACCCAAGCCATCGAACAGACCCTGCGCAGCCTGATGGACGGCCGCGTGGTCTCCGAAGCCCGCATCGCCGGCGAAAAGGCCCCGGTGCCCATCCTGATCAAGGTGCCGCGCGCATTGGCCATCGACCCGGCACTGCTGGATCGCATCCAGGTCGACAACCAACGCGGCGATCGCGTCCCGCTCTCGGAGCTGACCCGGGTGGTGGAAACCCACCACGACCGCCCCATCCTGCGCAAGGACAACGAACGGGTCACCTATGTGGGCGCGGAAATCACCGATTCGGCGGCGATATACGCCATTCTCGACATGGATCGGGATCTCGACGGCCTCGATCTGGGCGACGGCAACGTGCTGCACACCGACAATCTCACCCTGCGCCCGGTGCTGCCCTCGACCCTCGACGGCTACCAGCTGCTGTGGGACGGCGAACTGCGCCTGACCCTGGATGCCTGGGGCGAAATGGCCTTGGTGCTGAGCGCCGC
>JADLCO010000070.1 GCA_020847115.1 Pseudomonadales bacterium
CGCCGGCCCGCGGTCCGGAAAACGCAGCCGACAGGGGTACCGAGCCGTTGCGCCAGCGCATGTTGCGTCCCGTCATCCGCTCCCGTTCCACCACCTTCGTACCTGCACCGCTGCGCCCGCTGTGGCTACTGCCCTGGCTGGCAGTGCTGTGCGGAGCGGCACCAGCGCTGGCGGCACCGTCGCTCCAGGTGGTGGTCGAGGGCGTGCGCGCGGAGTTGCGCACCAATGTGCGCCGCCATCTGCTGATCTGGCGGGAGCGCAACGACGCGACCCTCGACGAGCGCCGCATCCGCCGCCTGCACGCCGGCGCGGAACGGCAAATCCAGGCCGCGCTGCGCGCCTACGGCCACTTCCGCGCCACGGTGGAATCCGAGCTGACCAACGACGCCGGCCGCTGGCGCGCCCGCTACCGCATCGAGCCCGGCCCGGTAATCCCCATCGGCACGGTCGAACTGCGCCTGCTGGGGCCGGGCGCGGCGGAGCCGGAACTGGTGCGGCTGCTGGCCGCTTCCGGATTGCAGACCGGCGCGCCCCTCGATCAGCAAGCCTACGAAGACTTCAAGTATGGCCTGCAGCGCGCCGCCGCGGCACTGGGCTATACCGATGCCGAGTTCGCCGCCAGCCGCATCGACGTCCGCCTCGATACCTACCGCGCCGATATCGCGCTGGCGCTGGATACCGGCCCGCTGTATCGCTTCGGCGCGTTCAGCTTCCGCCAGCAGGGCGGGGTGGACTACGACCCGGCCTTCGTGCAGCGCTTTCTGACCCTCGGCCCGGGCGAACGCTACCGGCCCCAGCAGCTCGTCGCCCTGCGCACCCGGCTGCTCGACAGCCAGTACTTCAGCGCGGTGGAGCTGGAACCGCGGCGCGACCAGGCCCGGGATCTGCACATTCCCGTGGACATCCTCACCACCGCCGACCGCACCAGCAGATATCGCTTCGGCATCGGCATGACCACGGATACCGGGGCCCGGGTGTCGGCGCGCCACAACCGGGTGGTCAACCGCAGCGGCCACCGCCTCGGTCTCGAGGCGCGCATCGCCCAGCAGGACCAGTCGGCGCTGGCGGAATACCGGATCCCGCTGGCCGATCCGGCCACCGAACACCTGGCGTTCAGCGCCGGCAGCGAAACCCAGGACACCGACAACCGCGACAGCCGCATCCTCAAGTTCGGCGCCGCGCGCAGCGGCCTGCGCGCGGGCTGGACCGAGACACTCGGCCTCGCGGTCGAGCACGAGGACTTTCAGGTCGGCGGCGAACATGACGCCAGCCTGCTGGTGATGCCCAACGCCCGCTGGCAGCGCCGTCACGCCGATCACCCGCTGTTCCCCCGCCACGGCTGGCGGCTGGACCTGGAGTTGCTGGGTTCCACCGAGGCACTGGGTGCGGACGTCCACTTTGCCCAGGGCCGGCTGGGCGGCAAATACATCCTGCCCCTGGGCGACGCCGGTCGCCTGCTGCTGCGCGGCCAGGCCGGCACCACCCTCACCGATACGTTCGACCAGTTGCCGGGCTCGAAGCGCTTCTTTGCCGGCGGCGACCAGAGCGTGCGCGGCTACCAGTTCGACCAGCTGGGCCCCCGTAACGCCGAAAAGAAGGTGGAGGGCGGCCGCCACCTGCTGGTGGGCAGCCTGGAGTTCGACCACCGCGTCACCGAGCGCTGGGGCGCCGCCGCCTTCGTCGATACCGGCAACGCCGTCGACGGGTTCGGCGATCCGCTCCGCACCGGGGTCGGCATCGGCATCCGCCTGCGCACCCCGGTAGGCCCGGTGCGCCTGGATCTGGCGCGCGGACTCGACGATCCCGACGCCGACTTCCGCATTCACCTGTCGGTGGGGCCGGACCTGTGAGGGCGCGCCGGATCGCCGCTGCACTGACGCTGGGAGTTGCGTTCGCCACCCTGGCCATGGCGCTGTGGCTGGCCGGCAGCCGCGCCGGGCTGCACGCGCTGCTGATGCTCGGCCACCGTCTCGGCGGCGGCGCGCTCGCGATCGAACGCAGTGAGGGACGGCTGTGGGGACCGCTGCGCCTGGAGGGGCTGACCTACCGGACCGCGGATGGCGCCGCGCTCGCGCTGCGCGAGTTCGCCCTGAACTGGCGCTGGCGCGGCGGCACCCTGGCGCTGGCCGCGACCGCCAACGGCCTCCGCTACCGGCCCGCTGCGGCGGCGCAGCCGGCAGCCGCGCCGGCGCTGCCCGACATCGCCCTGCCGCTGCCGCTCGCATTCGATCTGGCGGTGACCGATATCCGCCTCGCCGGCGACCAGGGCGAGACCCTGCTGATGGACCGACTACGGCTGCGCGGCCGGGTGCGGGGCGCGCGGTGGCAGGAGCTCGAAGTGGCCGCTGCGCGCGGCGCCGACCGGCTGGCGCTGAGCGGCCAGCTGACCAGCAGCGGCGACTGGCCGCTGGAATTCGCCACCAGCTGGCACTGGGCCGGCGCCCCCAACGGCGCGCTGTCCGGCAGCGGCGCCGTGCGCGGCCCCGCGCTGGCGCCGCGGCTCAGGCTGGCGCTGGCAGGCTGGCTGCACGGCAGCCTGGAAGCCGAGCTGGAGGACGCCCTCGCCGCACCGCGCTGGACGCTGCGCGCGGCGCTGACCGGGACCGGGCTAGACGGCCTGGCGCCGGCCCTGGCCGGGACAGAAGCGGTGCTGGAAGTCGCGGCCGACGGCGATCTCGACAGCGGCCATGCCCGCGGTGGCCTGGCGGTCAGCGGCCTGCACCAAGTGCCCCTCGATGCCGGCTTCGCGCTGGCCTATCGCGACGACCTGCTGGCCATCGAGCGGCTGGAGCTGACCGAGCGGGGCGATGGGGCGCAACTCGCCCTCGCTGGCCAGGTCGATCTCAGGGTCCCGACGCACCCCGAATTCTCGGTCCGGGCGCAGCTCACGGCGGCCGCCCGGCCACTGCCCGATGGCCGGCAGTTGCGGCATGCCGAGGGCGATGTCCAGCTCACCGGCACCCTGGATGACTACCAGCTGGCCGCCGACCTGCGGATCGGCCTGGACGAGCTGCCCGAGGTCACCCTGACCCTGGCCGGGCGCGGCGACCGCCAGCAGCTCCAGGCCACCACCCTGAACCTGGTCAGCGGCGACGCCGGCCTGGAGGGTGCCGGCACCCTGGCCTGGCTGCCCGAACCGCGCTGGCAGGGCCGCTGGCAGCTGCGCAACCTCGACCCGGCGCTGCTGGCGCCGGCCTGGCCGGGGCGGCTGTCCGGCACCCTGCACGGCAGCGGCCGCGCCGGCAAACCCCTGCAGGCGCAGCTGCGGATCGAAGACCTGCGCGGCACGCTGCGCGGGCTGCCGGCGGCGGCCTCCGGCGCCCTGACCCTGGATGGCGAGCGGCTCGACATCGCCGATCTGCAGCTCGCGCTGGGCACCGCCAGCCTCACCGCCGCGGGCTCGGTCGCCGACCACTGGCGCCTGCGCGTCGCCGCCCGGGCGCCGGAGCTGGCGCCGCTGCTGCCCGACACCCGGGGCGCGCTGCGGCTCGACGCCGCGCTCAGCGGCCCGCGCCGCGCGCCGCGCATGGCGCTGGACCTGGAACTGCGCGACTTCCAGCGACAGACATTGCAGGCGACGCGGCTGGCGCTGCGCGGCAGCGCCGACCTGGCACCGGGCGGCACCCTCGCCCTCGAGCTCGACGGCGCACAGCTGCACGCCGGCGCCCTGGCCTGGTCGCGGCTGACCGGCCGGCTCGCCGGCACCCGGGAGGCCCATCGCCTGACGCTGGACGCCGAGGGCGCGCCGCTGGCGGCGACGGCCCAGCTCGCGGGCGGGCTGGCCGCGGACTGGCGCTGGCGCGGCGAACTCGCCGCGCTGCGACTGGACGTGGGCGATCTCGGCACCTGGACGCTGGCCGCGCCGGCGTCCCTGGCGCTGGCCGCCGACGGCGTGGCGCTGAGCGGCTCCTGCCTGCGCAGTGCGCCCGCCGAACTGTGCGCCGAGGTGCGCGCCGGGAGTGGCGGCGCCAGCGGGAATCTGCAACTGCGCGAGCTGCCCGGCGGTTTCCTCGGGCCCTGGCTGCCGCCCGGCATGGCGCTGCAAACGAGTTTCGCGGGCACCGCACAATGGGCGCTGGCCCCCGGCGCCGCGGCGACGGCGAACGCGCGGCTCGCGGTGGCGCCGGGAGCCATCGTCGTCCCGGGCGCGGAATCTCCCGAGCGAATCGCGCTCGATCAAGGCGCGCTGCAACTGGCGCTCGATGGCACCGGCCTGGCGGCCAGCGCCGAACTTGCGCTCGAGGACGCCGGCCAGTTCCAGGGCGAGCTGCGCCTGCCCGGCTGGTCGCTGCCGGCACCGCCGGCCGCGCACCAGCCGGTGGCGGGGAACCTGCGCCTGGATACGGATGCGCTGGGCCTGATCGACGCTCAGGTGGCGGCACTCGAGGGCACCCGGGGACGGTTGCGCGCCGACCTGACCCTCGCCGGCACCCTGGCCGCGCCCCGATTCGACGGCGAACTGCGTCTCGACGACGGCCGCACCCGACTCGCACAGCTCGGCGTCGAGCTGCGCGACATTGCGCTGCGCGTCCGCGGCGCACCCGAGGGCCGCATCGCCCTGGAAGGCGATCTGACCTCCGGCAAGGGCCGGCTGCACCTGGACGGCTGGTGGCAACCGGCCACCGGCACCGCGGCGGCACGCCTCGACGGCGCCGATTTCACCGTCGCCAATACGAGCGAGCTGGAACTGGACGCCAGCCCGGCGCTGCGCGCGACCCTGGCCGAGCGCCTGGTGCGCGTCGAGGGCGAGGTGGTCATCCCGCGCGCGCGCATCGAACCCGAGACCCTGCCCGAGGATGCGGTCAATGTTTCCGCAGACGTGCAGATTCACGATCCCGCCCAGCCGCCGCCGGCGGCCGCGGCGGCCTACCGGGTGGCCACCGACGTGCGCCTCCGCCTGGGCGAGGATGTCCGCTTCGCCGGCTTCGGCCTGCAGGGCCGGCCCACGGGTATGATCCGGGTGATGCGGACCCCCGGCCGGCTGGCGCGGGCGTCGGGCACGCTGACCCTCGAGGACGCCAGCTATACCCTGCGCGGCCGCGCCATTCCCATCACCCGCGGCCGGGTGGTCTACGCCGACAGCGCGCTGGACGCGCCGGGCATCGAGGTGGTGGCGCGCCGCGAGATCGGCGAGGTGACCGCCGGCCTGCGCCTGCGCGGCGCGCCCCAGACCCCGGACATGGCGCTGTTCAGCACGCCGCGGATGCCCGAAGCCGACATCCTCTCCTATCTGTTGCTGGGGCGGCCGCTGGCCGCCACCAGCGCCGCCGACGCCGGCCTGCTGATGTCGGCGGCGACCAGCGCCGGGCTGTCGCGCGGCGAGGATCTGGCGCAGTCGATCGGCGCCCGCTTCGGGCTCGAGGAGGTGCGCCTCGAATCCGACGGCGGCCTGGAGACCACCGCCCTGGTGCTGGGCCGCTACCTGACGCCGCGCATCTACGTGCGCTACCTCGCCGGACTGACCGGCGCCGGCCAGCGGGTGGAATTCAACTACCGCATCACCCAGCGCCTGGAGTGGCAGGTGGAGAGCGGCGAGCAGACCGGCACCGACCTGTTCTACACCATCCAGCGCCAGCCGCGCGCACTGCGCAGCGACGCCGCGGAACCGCCGCCGGCGGACGCCCTCGAATCAGGGACGACCGAGGGCAAATAGTCATCGAAGGTGCGGTGGACCCCACACCACCGCTGCCGCCCAGGGGATACCATCGGTTCCAGCCCGGCCCCTGCGCGGCGCCGTCAATGCGCAGCGCCAAAAAAACATAAGACAGGAGCGACCCCATGGAACCCCTGCAAGGCATTCGCATCGTCGAACTCACCACCAACGTCGCCGCCCCCATGGGCACCCAGATGCTCGCCGACCAGGGGGCCGACGTGATCCGCATCGA
>JADLCO010000071.1 GCA_020847115.1 Pseudomonadales bacterium
CAGCGCGGGCTGCACGCAGCCGGCGACCAGCAGCACGCGGCGCAGTTCGCGACCCTCGGCCGGATAGACACCGGGGGCAATGGCGCTGCCCGCGCACGCTGCTGCCGGCACCATCCGCGCCAGCGCGGTGAGCGGTTTCCAGGCGCGTCCGGCCAGATGCAGCAGCGGTCGAAACGCTCGCCCCAGATACAGCGCGGCCGCGAAGCGGCGCCGCCCGGTGAGCAGCCAGGCGAGCAGCGCCCGCAGCGCGCGCTCACGCAAAGGGCGGCGATAACGGGTTTCGATCAGCTCCCGCGCCGGGTCGATCAGGCGCCGGTAGGACACGCCGGACGGGCAGGTGCTCTCGCAGCTCAGGCAGGACAGGCAGCGGTCGAGATGGCCCACCGTCAATGCCGTGGGCGCGGCGCCGGTCTCGAGCAGATCCTGAATCAGGACGATGCGCCCGCGCGGGCTCTCCAGTTCGTCGCCGGTGAGGCGATAGGTGGGACAGGTGGCGGTGCAGAAGCCACAGTGCACGCACTTGCGCAGCTCGGCCTCGGCGCTCTGGATCAGCGGGTCGGCGCGTTGTGCGGCGGTGAAGTGGGTTTGCATCGCGGTCAGAATTCCCGGTACATGCGGCCGGGATTGAGAATCCCCAGCGGATCGAAGCTCTGTTTCACCCGCCGGCTGAGCGCGGCGAGCGCCGGCGGCTGCGGGTGGAACACCGAGATCTCCGCGCGACGTTCCGCGCTCGCGTGCCACAGGGTGGCGTGGCCGCCGCAGGTGGCGAGCACGGCACGCACCGATTCAGCCGGAGTACCCGCCGGGCAGCACAGCCACAACAGACCGCCACCCTGATCGAGCAGCCAGTCGCTAGTGAATTGCGGCGCCAGCGCCGCCAGCACGGCCGGAGCCGACGCCGGCGGCAATGCCAGTCGCCACAGCTCGTGGTCAGGCGCCACCGGCAGCGGCGTCAGATCGCCGATGGCGGTCCAGAGCGCGCGGGACTCGCGGTCGTCGAGCGGCGCACTCTCCCCACCAAGCAGTCCGCCACCAGGTAGTCCGGCACCAGGTAGTCCGGCATCGAGCAGCGCCTGCAATCCCGCGAGGCGATGGCGCACCGAGGATTCCGGCCCCTCCACGCGCAGCACGGTGACCGCCCCGCCGCTGCCGGCGAGCGCCGGACAGCGCGCCGCCACCCCGGCGGGCAGATGCGCCGCGCCGCTGACCATGTGCACCGAGGCGAGCGCCTGGTTCATGGCCGCGACCGCCGCCTCCGGCGTGAGGCCGAACAGCAGCAGGCTGCGCGCGCACTCCGGCGCCGGCAGCACCTTGACCGTCACCTCCCACAGCGCCGCGAGCGTGCCCCAGGAACCGGCCAGCAGCTTGGGCAGATCGAAGCCGGTGACGTTCTTGACCACCCGGCCGCCGGCCTTGAAGGGTTCGCCGCGGCCATTCACCGCGCGCAGGCCAATGCAGTGATCGCGCGCGGCGCCGGCGGCGAAGCGGCGCGGCCCGGACAGGTTGGCGGCGACCACGCCGCCCAGGGTGCCGGCGCGCGGCGCATCTGGCGCGGCCAGTACTCCACCAAGGCGGGAATGGTCCGGCGGCTCGAAGGCGAGCATCTGGCCGCGTTCGGCGAGCAGTGCCTCGACCGCGGCGAGCGGCGTCCCGGCGCCTGCGGTCAGCACCAGCTCCTCCGGCTCGTAGTTGTGGATGCGGTCGAAGCCCGCGAGGCTCAGCTCGTGCTCGGCCGCCACGGGAACGCCGATCCCGGCCTTGCTGTCGCCGCCGGTCACCGCGAGCGGCACCCTGCCGGCCGCGGCCCAGCGCAGGATTTCGACCAGATCCTCCAGCCGCCTGGGTTCGAAGCGCGCCATCACTAGAACCGGGGCAGCTCGGGGAACGGCAGCCGCCCGCCATGCACGTGCAGGCGGCCCAGTTCGGCGCAGCGGTGCAGCTGGGGGAACACCTTGCCCGGGTTGAGTCGGCCCTCGGGATCGAAGGCGCACTTCACCCGCTGCTGCTGGGCGAGGTCGTCGGCGTCGAACATGGTGCCCATCAGGTCGCGCTTCTCGACGCCGACGCCGTGCTCGCCGGTGAGCACGCCGCCGACCTCGACGCACAGGCGCAGGATGGCGGAGCCGAAGCCCTCGGCGCGCTCTAGTTCGCCGGGCACGTTGGCGTCATACATGATCAGCGGGTGCAGGTTGCCGTCGCCGGCGTGGAATACGTTGGTGACTCGCAGGCCGAACTCGCGGCTCAGTTCCGCCATGCGGCGCAGCACGTGGGCGAGCTGTTTGCGCGGAATGGTGCCGTCCATGCACAGGTAGTCCGGCGACAGTCTGCCAACTGCCGGAAACGCCGATTTGCGTCCGCTCCAGAATGCCAGCCGTTCCATTTCGTTTTCGCTCGCCCGCACCGACACCGCGCCCTCGGCGCGGGCGATGGCCACCACCCGCGCGAGCAGGTCGTCGACCTCGGCGGCGGGGCCGTCCAGTTCCACGATCAGCAGCGCCTCCACATAGAGCGGATAACCCGGCCGACAGAATTCTTCGGTGGCCGCGACGATGAAGCGGTCCATCATCTCGAGCCCGGCGGGCACGATGCCGGCGGCGATGATCGCGGCCACCACGCGGCCGGCGTCCTCGTTGCTCGCAAAGCCGAGCAGCGCGGCGCGCGCGGTCTCCGGGCGCGGCAGTATGCGCGCGGTGACCTCGGTGATGACGCCGAGCAGCCCCTCGGAGCCGGTCAGCAAGCCCAGCAGATCGTAGCCGTCCGCATCCATGTGCTTGCCGCCCAGGCGCACCACGGTGCCGTCGAGCAGCACCATCTCCAGGCCCAGCAGATTGTTGGTGGTCATGCCGTACTTGAGGCAGTGCACGCCGCCGGAATTCTCGGCGACATTGCCGCCGATGGTGCAGGCGATCTGGCTGGACGGATCGGGCGCGTAGTAGAAGCCGCGCCCCGCGACCGCCTCGCTCAGCGCCAGATTGGTCACCCCGCTCTGGGCGGTGATGCAGCGGTTGGCGTAGTCGATGTCGAGGATGCGGTTGAAGCGGCCCATGCCGATCAGCACCGCGTCCGCCAACGGCAGCGCACCGCCCGAGAGCGAAGTCCCGGCGCCGCGCGCCACCACCTTGATGTGGCGGCGGTGGCAGATCGCCAGCACCTGGGACAACTGTTCGACATCGTTGGGCAGCACCACCACCAGCGGCGGCTGGCGGTAGGCGGTGAACGCATCGCTGTCGTAGGCGCGCAGCCCGGCGCCGTCGGCAATCACCTGGTCGCCGGCGAGGAACCCGCGCAGCTCGGCGAGCAGCACTTCGCGCTGGGCCAGGATCGCGGGTTCGGGGGCGGGCATCTGCACCGGCGGACCTCGCTGTGCGGGTGTGGGCGGAAAAGCCGCAGCATAGCCGGGGCACGGCGCGGTGCCTATTGCGGCACGGACCGGTTCGTGCGCCACCGGGCAGCGCTCAACCGTCCTCCACCGCACGCCGGCGGCGGCACCCACAAGCCAGCGCGGTGCTTCGTCGTTACAACCCGACCACCTGGATACCCAGCCTGGCCGCAGTCTGGCCCTGTCGGATATCGGCCGAGAGGAAGACATCGGCCTCGCACGCCAGCGTTGCGCCGATGTGGATGGCATCCATGCCGCGCAGGGGGTGTGTTTCCAGCGCCCGGACAGCGTGCTGGACGACCTCCGGGGTGGTCTCGCAGATCAAGGCATCCTCGATATCGGCCAGCAGATCGCGTTTGATTCCCTGGTACTGACCGTCATCGAGCCGCCCTTCGCGATGCAGGCGGCAGAAGGCCGAAATCAACTCGGGAATGGCGATGACCGACAGCGCCAGTTCGTCGGCGCTATCACACCAGTCGAGCACTTCCGGGGTGCCGGGTTCCTGGATGTAGGGCTTGGCGAAGGCAGATGAATCGAAACAGACGCGCATCAATCACCGCGTTCGTCGAGAATCAGACGGCTGATTTCGGTGCCACCGATGGCGAGCGGACGCGCCGGTCTCCGCTTCCAGGAAGGCAGTTGCGGCGCGATGGGGTGGATCTCGGCGATGGGCCTGCCGTTGCGCAGCACGCGCACGGTTTCGCCCGCTTCGACCAGGTCGAACCAGGCTTTGGCGTGGCTGCGCAATTCGGTGAAGGTGGTCTCGCGCATGGGCGGCTCCGCTAGCAGCTGTACACCGAAATGTACATTCTCTCCAGCGGGTGTGCCAACGACATCGTTCCAACGATGCGCGATGACCCGTCAGGCGATGCTTTGCAAGCGATTGGCGAGATCATGTCCCGAGGTGGCGGGTGGCAGCGGCTTGTGGTCCTGCCGGTATAGCGCGATGGCTTCTTCGACGATCTGGCAGAGTTCGGCGAACACCTGCTGTTCATCGTCGCCGTGGCAGCCGCCCAGAACCAGCCCCGGCGCGCTGCCCACATAGCACTGATCTTCTTCGGACCATTCGACGATCTTGGCGTACTTCGCGCTGTCTTTCATTTTTTCAGTTCCTCCAGAGCCAAGTGTACCGCCCGGACTTGATAAGGTTTTGCGTCATCCCCGAGTCTGCCCGAAAGCGTCACCGGCTTTCGGGAGCCTGGGTGGGTAAAGTTGCGATGACTGCCCTTGCCGCCACGGTTCACGAACCCGGCCCTTTCCAGTTGGGCAATCAACTCCCTGATTTTGGGCGGCATCCACCGATCTCTGTGTCATGGATCGCGCGACTGCATCACTTCCCGCTCACCAAATCAATGCGCCTCATCCCAGTTGGCGCCGACGCCCACGTCAACTACCAGCGGCACGGCCAGCTCGGCAGCGCCGGCCATGAGCGTGGCGATACCGGCGCGCACGGCATCGAGTTCCGCTTGCGGCACTTCCAGCACCAGTTCGTCGTGGACCTGCAGGATCATCCGCGCGCCTAGTTTTTCCCGGTCGAGCCAGGCATCGACCGCGATCATGGCGCGCTTGATGATGTCGGCGGCGGTGCCCTGCAAGGGCGCGTTGATGGCGGCGCGCTCGGCGGCCTGGCGGCGCTGGGTGTTGCGGTCGCGGATTTCGGGCACGTACAGCCGGCGGCCGTAGAGGGTTTCCACATAGCCGCGCTCGGCGGCGGCGGCGCGGGTCGTTTCCATGTAGGCGCGCACCCCGGGGTAGCGCTCGAAGTAGCGGTCGATGTACTCCTGTGCCTGGTTGCGGCCGAGGCTGAGCTGGCGACCGAGGCCGAACGCGGACATGCCGTAGATGAGGCCGAAGTTGATCGCCTTGGCGCTGCGCCGCTGTTCGGCGGTGACGGCCTCGAGCGGCACGCCGAATACTTCGGCGGCGGTGGCGCTGTGGATGTCGAGCCCGGCGGCGAAGGCGTGGCGCAGGCCGGTGTCGCCGGAGAGGTGCGCCATGATGCGCAGCTCGATCTGCGAGTAATCGGCGGCGAGGATGCGGCAGCCGGCCGGGGCAATGAACGCCTGGCGGATGCGCCGGCCTTCTGCGGTGCGCACCGGGATGTTCTGCAGATTGGGGTCGGACGACGACAGCCGCCCAGTGGCTGTGACCGCCTGGTGGTAGGAGGTGTGGATCCGCCCGGTGTCGGGATCGATCATCTCCGGCAGGCGGTCGGTGTAGGTGGATTTGAGCTTGCTCAGCCCGCGGTAGTCGAGCACCACCTGGGGCAGCGGGTAGTCGAGCGCCAGTTCCTGAAGCACGTCCTCGGCGGTGGAGGGCGCGCCGGTGGGCGTCTTGCGCGTCACCGGCAGGCGCAGCTTGCCGTAGAGGATGTCGCCGAGCTGTTTGGGCGAGCCCAGGTTGAAGGGTTCGCCGGCGAGGTCGTGGGCGCGCTGCTCCAGCTCGGCGAGCGCCGCGGCCAGCTCGCGGCTCTGCTCGGCGAGGCGCCTGGCATCGACCAGGGCGCCGTTGCGCTCGATGCGCGAGAGCACCGGTACCAGCGGCATCTCGATGTCTTCGAACACCGCGCGCGGTCCCGGCTGCGCGGCGAGGCGCGGCCACAGCGCCTGGTGCAGGCGCAGGGTGATATCGGCGTCCTCGGCAGCGTAGGGGCCGGCGCGCTCGAGTTCGATCTGGTTGAAGCTGAGCTGCTTGGCGCCCTTGCCGGCGATGTCCTCGAAGCGGATGGTGCGCTCGCCCAGGTACTTGAGCGCCAGCGTGTCCATGTCGTGGCGCGAGCCGGTGGAATCGAGCACATAGGATTCGAGCATGGTGTCGTAGGCGATGCCGCGCAGCGCGACGCCGTGGCGCGCCAGCACGCTCTGGTCGTACTTGAGGTTCTGGCCGACCTTGGCGCGCGCCGGGTCTTCGAGCAGCGGGCGCAGTGCGTCCAGCACCTGTTCGCAGTCGAGCTGGGGCGGCGCGCCCAGGTAGTCGTGACCTACGGGCACATAGGCGGCGACGCCGGGCTCGACCGCAAAGGACACGCCCACGAGTTGCGCCTGCATGTAGTCGAGGCTGGTGGTCTCGGTGTCGAACGCGAACAGGTCGGCGGCGCGCAGTTGCACGAGCCAGTGCTCGAATCGCGCCCAGTCGCAGATGATCTCGTAGCGGCGTTCGACGCTCGTTTGCGGAGCGGCCGCCGGGTCTTCATCGGCCTCTCCGGCGAGCAGTTCGTCGAGCCAGGCCTTGAATTCCAGCTCGCGGTAGAGATCGCGCAGCGCCGCGCGGTCGGGTGCGCCGTTGGCCAAGTCGTCGACATCCAGCTCGAGCGGCACGTCGCAGCGGATGGTGGCGAGCTGGCGCGACAGAAACGCCGCCTCGCGGTGCTCGGCGAGCTTCTCCGGCAACTGCTTGGCACCGCGCACCGGCAGCGCGCGCACTTTTTCCAGGTCGCCGTAGATGGCCTCGAGCCCGCCGAGCGCATTGAGCAGCGCCACCGCGGTCTTCTCACCGATGCCGGGCACGCCCGGGATGTTGTCGGACTTGTCGCCCACCAGCGCCAGGTAGTCGATGATCAGCGCCGGCGGCACGCCGAATTTTTCCGCCACCCCGGCGCCGTCGAGCACCGTGTTGGTCATGGTGTTGACCAGGGTGATGTGGCCGTCCACCAGCTGCGCCATGTCCTTGTCGCCGGTGGAGATCACCACCGGCCGCCGGCGCTGCGTGGCGGCGGTGGCCAGCGTGCCGATCACGTCGTCGGCCTCGACGCCCTCGACCACCAGCAGCGGCAGGCCCAGCGCGCGCACCAGATCGTGGATCGGCTGGCTCTGGGCGCGCAGGTCGTCCGGCATCGGCGGGCGGTGCGCCGTGTAGCGGTCGAACAGTTCGTCGCGGAAGGTCTTGCCCTTGGCGTCGAACACCACCGCCACCGGGCTGCCCGGATAGTCCTTGACCAGCCGGCGCAGCATGGCGATCACGCCCTTGACGGCGCCGGTGGGCGCACCCTTCGAGTTGGTCAGCGGCGGCAAGGCGTGGAAGGCCCGGTACAGGTACGACGAGCCATCGACCAGCACCAAAGGAAGGGTTTCTGCGTTCATGGCGGGGTTCCAGTGGCAGCGGCAAGGATACCCAAAACCCCGGGCCGCGGCCTTCGCCCGGCACGGCCGCGGGGTGCATCGCGTCGGGGTGCGGCGATAATGGCGCCATGGCGGCCTACACCACCCCCGATGCCACGGAACTGGCGGCCCTGTGCCGGCGGCTGGGACTGGCTGCGCCCGGCAGCATCGCGCCGGTCGCCGCGGGCGTCGAAAATTCCACCTGGGTTCTCACCCTGCCGGCACTGCCGGAGCCCGCAAGGTGGGTGCTCAGCATCGTGGAAAACCGCGAATTTCCGGAGCTGCTGTATCCCGCGGCGCTGTGCACGCAGCTGCATGCAGCGGGCCTGCCGGTGCCGCCACCGCGCGCCGATGGCGGCGGTCATCGCGTGCATCGCATCCAGGGCAAGCCGGCGCTCCTGGTGCCGCTGGCGCCGGGCGAGCACCTCGCGGCGCCGCTGCCCACGCACTGCGCGACGATCGGCGATTTTCTGGCATGCATGCACCGACTGGGCGATCCCGCCGGGGTAGCGCCGCGCGCCAATCCCTTCGGCCGCCCCTGGCTGGAGCGCACCGTCGCGGCGCTGGCACCGGGCTTCACGGCCGCGGACAGCGATCTGCTGGCCCGGCAGCTCGACCGCTACCGGCGGCTCGAGACGGCGGCTGCGCTGCCCAGCGGCCCCATCCACGCCGATCTGTTTCGCGACAACGCGCTGTTCGTCGGCGACCGGCTGAGCGCGGTGATCGATTTCAACAGCGCCTGCCACGACTGGCTGCTGCTCGACGTGGCGATCGCGCTGCACGACTGGGCGGGCACGGCGGACGGCGGGTTCGACCCCGCGCGCGCGGCGGCGCTGCTCGCCGCCTACGCCCGGCAGCGGCGCTTCGCCGCGGCGGAAACAGCGGCCTGGCGGGACCTTCTCTGCCTTGCGGCGACGCGCTTCTGGGTGTCGCGGGAGGCGGCGGCGCGGGCGCCCGCCGCCGAGCTCACCGGGCGCGGCCTCAAGGATCCGGAGACCTTTCGCACCCGGCTGCGCCATTGCCTGGCCGGCGCGCTGCCGCCGCTGCCGGGCTGAGCGCGGCCGGCTCGGATCACGGCAGCGGCGGCGCGCCCAGGCAGCGCGCGAAATCTTCGGCAACCGCAGTGAGCAGGTGCGCGTAGCCGCCATCGCCAGCCGCAACGCCGGCGCCCAGGGCGTCGACCACCTGGAGGCGCGCGCCCAGCCGCGCGGCCAGGTGGCGCATCCGCTCCGGTTGCGAATCGGGTTCGGCGACCAGGCAGCGGATGTCGGTGCGCGCGCTCAGCACCGCCACCGAGCGGGCGCCGGTGGCGTGGTCGGCGGCATCGCGCAGATGGCCGGCCGGGCTGAGCCCGAAGCGCGCGGCGAAGTGGCCGAAGGCCGCGTGATCGGCGGCGAAGGTGCGCTCGGGCGCCTGCGCCAGGCGGGCGCGAATCTCGGCTTCGAGCTGCGCCATCTGCACGCGGAAGCCGGCGGCGGCCGCGCCCGGGACCGCGTCGCCGGCGTTCAGCGCCGCCACCAGGGCTTCGGCGATTGCCGCGGCATTGCGAGGGTCGAGCCAGAGGTGCAGGTCGGCGGCATGGCCATCGGCGGTGTCGCTATGAACATCGGCGCCATGATCATCGGCGCCCGCGCCGTGCTCCAGCGGCGGCCAGTGGATGGCGGGCAGGGTGGCGACGGTGAGCACCCGTCCCGCCGGCCGGTCGCCGAGGGCATCGGCAAGGAAGGCTTCGAGCCCGGGGCCGACCCAGAGGATCAGATCGGCGCTGGCGAGCAGGCGCCGCTGCGACGGGCGCAGCGAATAGCCGTGGGGCGAGGTGCCGTCGGGCAGCAGCTGGCGGACCTCGGCGCCGGCGCCGAGCACATCCCGCGCGATCAGCGCCAACGGCTTGACGGTCGCCACCACCAGGGGCTGGGCCCCGGCCGGCAGCGCCAGCGTCGAGATCAGCAGCAACAGGCTACCGAGCGCCGGCTTCATGGCGCCGGCTCGCCCTGCAATGACATCACTTCCCGCCCTCCGCCGCGCGGCAAGGGGCCGCCGACCATCGGTATTCGCAGGGGCGCCAGTGTAATACCATCGCGGCCTCTGCCACCCCGAGCCGGCATCTTGATCCGCAATCCGCGCGCGTCCCGAGACCTCGCCAGCGCAGCGGTCGCGCCCTCCGTGCCGGCCGCCGAGGCGCTCATCCGCCTGCGCGGCGTGAGCAAGCATTTCGATGGCCAGCAGGTGCTACAGGACGTGGATCTGGAGATCGCCGCCGGGCGCATCCTCACCCTGATCGGCCCGAGCGGCTGCGGCAAGACCACGCTGGTGCGCATCGCCCTGGGCCTGCTGGCTCCGGATGGCGGCCGCGTCGAACGCCGGGCGGGGCTGCGCATCGGCTACATGCCGCAGAAGCTGGCGATCGACCCCACCCTGCCGCTGACCGTGGGCCGCTTCCTGCGCCTCGCCGAGCGCGACGCCGGGCGCTGCCGCGCGGCACTGGCCGAGACCGGCAGCGCCGCGCTCTGGGAACGCCCGGTGCGGGCGCTGTCCGGCGGCGAGACCCAGCGCGTGCTGCTGGCGCGGGCGCTGCTGCGCCGCCCGGACGTGCTGGTGCTCGATGAACCCGTGCAGGGCGTCGACGTCGGCGGCCAGGAGGCGCTCTACAAGCTGATCGGCGAGCTGCGCCAGCGCCTGGGCTGCGGGATTTTGCTGGTGTCCCACGATCTGCACCTGGTGATGGCGGCCACCGACGAGGTGGTGTGCCTCAACCACCACGTCTGCTGCCATGGCACGCCCCGGCAGGTGACCCGCGATCCCGCGTTCGTCGCCCTGTTCGGCGACCGCACCGCCTGGTACGCCCATGACCATGACCACAGCCATTCCTGACCCCACGCTCGCGAGCTGCGGCGCCGCGGGCAGCCGCCGATGAGCCTCGACTTCCTGCACTGGGCGGTCCTGGCCGGCCTTGGGCTCGCGGTGCTGGCGGGGCCCCTGGGCAGCCTGATGGTGTGGCAGCGGCTCGCCTACTTTGGCGATACGCTGGCCCACGGCGCGCTGCTCGGCGCCGCCGCCGGGCTCTGGTGGCAGCTCGGCAGCGGCACCGCAATCCTGCTGACCGGCCTGGTGCTGGCGGCACTGCTGCTGGCGCTGGAGCGCTCCCGGCTGCTGCCGGCGGATACATTGCTCGGCATCCTGTCCCATTCGGCGCTGGCGCTCGGCTTGGTGGCACTGGCGCTGACCCCCGGCGCGCGGGTCAACATGGAGGCGCTGCTGTTTGGCGACCTGCTGACCATCACCCCGGCCGAAGTGGCCGGGATCTGGGCGCTGGCGGCCCTCGGCCTGGCGGCCCTCGGCCGCTACTGGAACGCACTGGTAGCCCTCACCGTGCAGGAAGATCTGGCGCGGGTCGAGGGCATCCGCGTCGACGCCCTGCGCGCCGGCCACCGGCTGCTGCTGGCCGCCGTGGTGGCGGTGGGCATCAAGGCGGTGGGCGCGCTGCTGATCACCGCGTTGCTGCTGGTGCCGGCCGCGGCTGCGCGCCGCTTGGCGCGCAGCCCCGAGCAGATGGCGATCGCGGCGAGCATCCTCGCAGCGCTGGCCGTGGGCGCCGGGCTCGGCGCCTCCTGGTGGCTGGATACGCCGGTGGGGCCGTCGGTGGTGATGGCCGCCACCCTGCTGTTCGTGGCCACGCTGGCGCACCGCCCGGCGTGACCGCTGGCCCCGCCGGGTGCACTGCGCTTACCCGGCCTACGACGGAAAGCGCCCCTTGCGACAGGCCGAACAGTGCGGCCGCGCCGGGTGCGCTGCGCTGGCTCGGCCTACGGCCGATACGCAACTAGAGCTTCGCCCCCGGCACCATCAGGGTTTCGGCCATGCCATCGAGCAGGCGCAGCAGATCGTCGAGCGAATCGGCAAAGCCCACCAGGATCAACTGGCGCACACCGAGGTCGGCGAAGCGCTTGACCGTATCGAGATCGCAGCGGGCGTCGTAGGGCGACACCGCGATTTCGATGTCGTCGAGGCTGCGGCCGTATTCCGCCAGCATCGCCGCCAGCTTGGCCAGCCGCTCGGGCAGGGTCTGCGGCGTGAGCCGGTAGCCCATCCAGCCCTGGCCGAATTCGGCCACCCGGCGCAGGGCGGCGTCGCTCTCGCCGCCGATGAAGATCGGCGGGTGCGGCTTGCGCACCGGCTTCGGGCCCTGCACGCAGGGCGGCAGCTGGTAGAACTCTCCCTCGAAGCTGGAGACCTCGTCGCACCACAGCGTGCGGATCACCTGCAGGTAATCGCGGGCGCGGGCGCCGCGGCGCGCGAAGGGCACGCCCAGCGCCGCGTATTCCTCCGCGGCCCAGCCGACGCCGACGCCCAGTACCAGGCGGCCGCCGGAGAGCACGTCGACATCCGCAGCTTGCTTGGCCAGATACACCGGATTACGCTGCGGCAGGATGGTGATGCCGGAGCCGAGTTGGATCCTGCGCGTGTGGGCGGCCAGGAAGGACAGCACGGTGAAGGGTTCGAGGATGCCGGTGTCGGTGCGAAACGGCGGCACGCCGTCGTCGCTGTAGGGATAGCGCGAGGCGTAGCGCGGGAAGTTGACCACGTGCTCCGCCGCCCAAATGTGGCTGAAGCCGCGTTCCTCCAGGGCTTTGCCGGCGGCGATCACATAGTCGGGTTGCGACGCCACGGCGCCACCGAACAGGGTCTGAATGCCGAATTGCATGAGCGGGACCTCCACAGGAGCGCCCCGGCCCTGGATGGGCGCAGGGGCCGAAGCGCAACAGGGTTAGATGGCAAAAGCCCGGGCGGACCCGGGCTTTTGCGACTGCGGGCGGTGTTCCCCGATCAGGCCGCGCGTTCGTCGGCCAAAGGGTTGGCGCTGCCCTTGCACAGCAGCTTGCCCGGGGTGGCGCCGGTGCACTCGCCATCGGCGAAGGTGACCTCGCCGTTGACCAGGATGGCGTGATAGCCGATGGCGCGCTTGATGCGGCGCCATTCGCCGGCGGGCAGATCCTCGACGATCTCGCCGATCCACTCCTTGCCGTCGCTGAGCTTGGCCATGTCGTAGACCACCACATCGGCCGCCGCCCCTTCACGCAGCACGCCGCGATCCTTGAAGCCCGCGGCCCGCGCCGGCAGCGCAGAGAGCCGGTAATGGGCCTCTTCGAGCGTGATGCGGCCTTCATCGCGCACCAGCCAATAGAGGAAGTCGGTGGTGTAGGCGCCGCCGGTGAAGAACTTGGTGTGGGCACCGCCGTCGGACACGCCGGGGATGGTGTAATCCGAGCCGTTGATGATCTCGGCCATGTACTCGGCGTTGAAGCCCTTGTCCGGCCCCAGGAATTCGACGTTGAGCTGGCCGGCCAGGGACAGGTCGAGCATCACCTCGATGGGATGCTTGTTCTCCTCGGCGGCGATCTGACCCAGCGAGCGGCCGATGTACTTTTCCAGCTCCGGCTGCTTGTTGACCTTGTGCACCATCAGCGCCGGGATGGCGCCGCCGACGCCGGCCTGGATGACCTGGAGCCGCCGGTCAGCTTCCTCGGCCTCGGTGATGACGCGCTGGCGCAGCGCCGGATCGGCCATCTTGCGCAGTTTTTCTTCCTTGGTGCCGGTGGTCAGTTCGCGCCACGCGGGGCTGGCGTCGTACAGGTTCCAGTGCTCCAGGGTGAAGGAGAATCCGGTGCGCACGGTGCCGGCCTGGCCGTAGATCGGCAGGCCCTTGTCGCGGCAGCGGTTGAGCCAGTCGAGGCTGCGGCGGTGAACCTTTGGATCCTTGCGCGCCGGCACGATGGCGTTGTGCAGGATCGGGCACTGGGCGGTGGCGGCCAGCTTCTCCAGAAATTCGAGGTCGGCCTTGATGTCGCCGGTGGCCTGGGTGATCTGGATGTGGCCCTCGCCGCGCTCACGCAGCACTTCGGCCAGATTCAGGATGTCCTCGTCGCACATGGTGTCGGTGACCATGGGCGTGCCGTCGAAGTCGGCCTGGGTGGAGTTGGGGCCCAGGCGCTGGATGGAGAAGCCGCACATGCCGGCATCCATCGCCTCGTGCAGCAGGCGCTTCATCTCGGCGCGCTCGGCGGCATTGGCGGGGCGGGTCTTGGCGGCCTCGAGGCCCATCACATAGGTCATCAGCGAGGCGGTGGGCATGTACTGGATGCAGTTCACGCCCTTGGGGATGCGCCCGAGATGAGCCATGTACTCCGGCGCGGTTTCCCATTTCCAGGGCATGCCGGCCTTCATGGTGTCGTAGGGGATCGCCTCGGTGCGGGTCATGGTCAGCAGCGAGCGCTCGCGGTACTCGGGCTTGACCGGCACGAAGCCGAAGCCGCAGTTGCCGAGCACCACCGAGGTCACGCCGTGCCAGCCGGAGATGGTGCAGTAGGGATCCCAGTGGATCTGGGCGTCGTAGTGGGTGTGGAGGTCGATGAAACCAGGTGCCACGATCATGCCGGTGGCGTCGATGGTTTTCTTGGCGACGCCGGGCGCCGGGCCGCCGATCTGCAGCACCTTGCCTTCGTCGATCCAGAGGTCGGCCACCCGGCGCGGGGCGCGGGTGCCATCCACCAGGGTTCCGCCCTTGATGTGAATGTCGATCAGTCTGCTCATGTGAAGATCTCCGGGGTGGGATGGGTTACGGATATGAATGAAAAGGGAAAGCCGCGGATAAACCTGTGTTCCAGGTTATTGCCGGGAATGGATGTCATGAATCGATATTATCGAGTTCCCGGTCCCGAGCGCCAGCGCCCCGAATGCATGAACGGGAGGATCGGGGAACGAAAATCGCCGCCGAGTCACGGCGCCCGCGATCAGCGGGCGCGCAGCGGCAACAGGATCTGGATCGGAGCCGCCAGTCGGGCGGCAGGGGCCTGGGCGCCCGGCCGGGCGCCGCGAGAGCTCGTCAGCTGAACGCCTGAATGCCCGTCTGGGCGCGGCCCAGGATCAATGCATGGACGTCGGCGGTGCCTTCGTAGGTATTGACCACCTCCAGGTTCACCAGGTGGCGCATGATCGGGTACTCGTCGGAGATACCGTTGCCGCCCAGCATGTCGCGCGCCTGGCGGGCGATATCGAGCGCCTTCACGCAGTTGTTACGCTTCATCAGCGAGATCAGCTCGGGTGCGAGCTGGCCGGCATCCTTGAGCCGGGTGGCGCGCAAGGAACCGAGCAGGCCCAGGCCGATCTCGGCCTGCATGTTGGCGAGCTTGAACTGGATCAATTGGTTGGCGGCGAGCGGGCGGCCGAACTGCTGGCGATCGAGCACGTACTGGCGCGCCGTGTGCCAGCAGGTCTCGGCGGCGCCGAGTGCGCCCCAGGAAATGCCCAGGCGAGCGCTGTTGAGGCAGCCGAAGGGGCCCTTCAGGCCCTTCACGTTGGGCAGCAGCTGGGACTCCGGCACGAACACCTCGTCCATCACGATCTCGCCGGTGACCGAGGCGCGCAGCGCCAGCTTGCCCTCGATGCGCGGCGCCGACAGCCCTTCCATGCCACGCTCCAGAATGAAGCCGCGGATGGCGCCGTCGTCGGTCTTGGCCCAGACCACGAACACGTCGGCGATCGGCGAGTTGGTGATCCACATCTTGCTGCCGGTCAGTTTCCAGCCGCCGGGCACGCTGCGCGCGCGGGTCTGCATGCCGCCCGGGTCGGAGCCGTGATCGGGCTCGGTGAGCCCGAAGCAGCCGACCCATTCGCCGCTGGCCAGCTTGGGCAGGTATTTCTCCCGCTGCGCCTCGGTGCCGTAGGTATAAATGGGGTACATCACCAGGCTCGACTGCACGCTCATCATCGAGCGGAAGCCGGAATCGACCCGCTCCACCTCGCGGGCGATCAGCCCATAGCTGACGTAGTTCACCCCCGGGCAGCCGTAGCCCTCGATGGTGGCACCGAGCAGGCCCAGTTCGCCCATCTCGTTGAAGATGGCGCGGTCGGTGTGCTCGTCGCGAAACGCCTGCCGGACCCGGGGCAGCAGCCGGTTCTGGGCGTACTGGCGCGCGCTGTCGCGCACCATGCGCTCCTCGTCGCTGAGTTCGCTGTCGATCAGAAAGGGGTCTTCCCAGTTGAAGGTCGCCCAGTCGCCTGCCATCACCCTATCCTCCAGCACTGCCGAAATGGTGAAAGGGCGCCACTATAGCGGCGCCGGCGCCACCGGCATAGGCGGCGGGGCAAAGACAGCCGCGCTTGCCGCGGCGCGGCGCCATTGTCACCATGCGCGCCACCTGCCACCCGGAGTCCGGGCTTGAGCCGTCCCGCGCTGGTCACCATCGACCTCGATAACCTGCGCCACAACTGTGCCGTGGCGCGCCGCCACGCCGGGCCTGCCCGGCTGCTGGCCATGGTCAAGGCCAATGCGTACGGCCACGGCTCGGTGCCGGTGGCGCGGGCGCTGTCCGGCCTGGCCGATGGCTTCGGGGTGTCCTCGCTGGAGGAAGGCATCGCGCTGCGCGCGGCCGGCATCGACGCGGAAATCCTGCTGCTCGCGGGCTGCTTTGCACCCGGCGAGCTGGCCGAGATCGCCGCGCAGCGCCTGCAGGCGGTGGTGCACGCCGAATGGCAAGTCCGGGCGCTGCTCGCGGCGCGCCTGCCGCGACCCCTGGTGGTGTGGCTCAAGCTCGACACTGGTATGCACCGGCTGGGCTTGTCTCCCGCCGCGGCGGCCGACGCCCACGGCCGGCTGGCGGCGTCGGGCCGGGTCGCGGAACTGCGCCTGCTGATGCACTTCGCCTGTGCCGATGTACCCGAGGATCCCCGCAACCACCAGCAGCTCGCGGCCTTCACCACCGCCACCGCGGGGCTTTCCGGCGCGCGCAGCCTGGCCAATTCGGCGGCCCTGCTGGCCTTGCCCGAGAGCCGCGCCGACTGGGTGCGGCCGGGCATCCTGCTGTACGGGGTCAATCCCTTCACAGAGCCGCACCCGATCGCCGCCGAGCTCCGGCCGGTGATGACGATGTCCTCGCGCCTGATCGCCCTGCGCACCCTGGCCGCCGGGGAAGGCACCGGTTACGGCAGCGACTGGACCGCACCGCGGGCAACCCGCATCGGCATCGTCGCCATGGGCTATGGCGACGGCTACCCGCGCCACGCGCCCACCGGCACGCCGGTGCTGGTCAAGGGCCAGCCCACCCGCATCCTGGGTCGGGTGTCGATGGACCTGGTGGCGGTGGATCTGGAACCGGTGGCGGATGCCGAGGTGGGCGATGCGGTGGTGTTCTGGGGCGAGGGTCTGACGGCCTGGGAGATCGCCCGCCACGCCGGTACCATCGCCTACGCGCTGTTCACCGGAATCAACGCCCGGGTGCCGGTGCGCTATCGGGGCGCCGCGGACCCGCGCTGAACGCCGACAATCCGCGGACGCTCCGGCACGGCCGCGCCACCGACGCTCAGGGCTGCTTGCGCTTCACCGGAATGTGATCGATGCCGTTGGCCTGTAGCCGGGCGCGGGCCTGGGCCAGCGCGGCGGGGGAGTCGAATGGACCGATCATCACCCGGTGCCAGACCTCGCCCGGACGGGAGCCGGCACTCTCGATCCCCGCCTTGAGCCCCAGCAACAGCAGCCGGGCGCGCAGATTGTCGGCATCGGGCCGGGAACGGAACGAGCCCACCTGGAGCACGAACTCGAAGGCCTGCGGTTCGGCGGCCGGCGGCGCGGGCGGTTGCGCCGCGGGCTTGCCGGCATCCAAGGCCTTGTCCGGGGCGGCCTTATCCCGCTCCGGCTTGTCCGGGGGCGCGGCGGTCAGCGCCTGCTCCTCGACCTCGGGCACGAATACCTCGGTCTCCTTCAACAGGGTGTAAAAGTCGAACCGGGGTTTGGCCGGGTCCTCCCCGGCATCGGCCGCCGGCGCCTCGGCGGCATCGGCGGGAACCGTGGGCACCCCCTTGTCGTCGGTCGCCGGGCGCCACAGCAGCACCGCCAACAGGGCGACCACCAGACCGGCGCCGACACCGCCGGCGAAGGCTGCCCACGGCGGCGGGCCGGGGCGCTGTGGCGCGCGCTGGTTGCGCGGCGGGCGCTTCTTGGGCTGTTGCGCTGGCTTGGCGTAATCCCGGGCCATGGCATGGGTCGCGGCGAAGGGTGGGCCATTCTAGCAGTCTGCCGTGCCGCTACCGCGGCCAATTCGGCGTCGCTGTCGGACGCGACCGTCGCCGCCGGACGAGTTCTGCTGCCGCTCCGAGAAGCCGAAACGGGCCACGACCAAGAGCAACTCACCACTTGGCAAGGGACCAAGCAACCGGTGTTCCGGCGCCAATCAAGACTCCGGCGAACAGAACGCCACGCCCTCGCCGATCCAGCCGCTGGCGATCATGTGGCGGTAGACATCCGCGCTGCTGACGAAGCGGTGGTTGCTGTCGCTCTGCGCAAAGCGGTCGTTGTACAGCCGCCACACCGGATGGGTGCCGGGATAGCAGGAGCCTTTGGTGGGGACCAGCGCACGAAAGGCGATACCCTCGTAGGTCCAGCCCGAGCCGGGCTGCTTGAGGGATTCGCATTCGCCTGTGCCGGCGGTGTAGAAGTGCGAGTTCACCGCCGCTGAGTAGAACCGGCACACGGGTTTGGCGGCGGCCGGGGCTGGCCCGTCCGCGGGCCAGGCGCTGAAGCCACCATCCACGATGTCCCAACCGCCGCCACCACCGCCATTCAGCAGCGAGTCCTTTTCGGTAGTGCTGGCGGTGATGAAGTAGTGCTTGATGCTTTGATTGTAGAACGCGAAGACCGGCTGTATGGGTGGTGCGGGAGCGATGGTGACGGCGCCTATCTCTATCATTGGGGGGATAAAGCCGGTTTCTGGAACATTGAAAACTTGGTAGTCCCCCTCGGGAAGCCCCGGGATATTGATCAGCCTGCTCACCGCGGGAGAACACTCTCCGGTGGGCCACATTGGCGCATATATCCAGCGATTCTCCGTGGAAATAGTCACCCCCTGCTCGTCCGTGCTCATGCTCCGGCGGGGCACACATTCAACCCCGGTGAGGGTGAACGGTTGAAACGCCTCTGGGGCCGCAGGGGTGACGATCACGCCCTGTCCATGGCTCGCCACCGAGAAACCGAGCAAGCCGCCGGAAAGAATCAGGAAACAGAAATCGCGAATAACCCGTTGCACGGTGTTCATGGGGACTCCCTCCATCCATCTACACGCCGGCCGGGATCGATCCGGCGCGGCACTGCGCGGGAGGGACTCGGCGGTGTTCGCTTCCCTGCCGACTGGTGCAACGCCAGCCTATGCCGGTACCCATGACTGTAACAAGTCGCCGTGCCGTCCCTACCCCTCGATCGCAGCCAGCGCCTCGGCGAGATGGCGCACCGCGATCACCTCCATGCCCGGCGGCGGCTGTCGGGGGGCGTTGGCGGCGGGCACGATGGCGCGGGTGAAGCCGTGCTTGGCGGCCTCGCGCAGGCGCTCCTGGCCGCCCGGCACCGGGCGGATCTCGCCGGCCAGGCCGACCTCGCCGAAGGCGACCAGCTGGCGCGAGAGCGGCCGGTCGCGAAAGCTCGACACCACCGCGAGCAGCACCGGCAGGTCGGCGCCGGTCTCGACCACGCGCACGCCGCCGACGACATTGGCGAACACGTCCTGGTCGCCGAGCATCAGGCCGCCGTGGCGGTGCAGCACCGCGAGCAGCATGGCCAGCCGGTTGCCCTCGAGCCCCACCGCCACCCGGCGCGGATTGCCCAGCGAGCTGGCATCAACCAGCGCCTGCACCTCCACCAGCAGCGGCCGGGTGCCCTCCCAGACCACCATCACCAGGCTGCCGGCGGCGGTGTCCTCGCCGCGCTGGAGGAAGATGGCCGAGGGATTGGCGACCTCGCGCAGGCCGCGGTCGGTCATCGCGAACACGCCCAGCTCGTTGACCGCGCCGAAGCGGTTCTTGTGGCTGCGCAGGATGCGGAAGCGGTTGTCGTGGGAGGATTCCAGCATCAGCGAGCAGTCGATCATGTGCTCGAGCACCTTGGGGCCGGCGAGCGCGCCCTCCTTGGTGACATGACCCACCAGAAACAGGGCGGTGCCGGTCTGCTTGGCCAGCCGCACCAGGCGCGCGGCACTCTCGCGCACCTGGGAGACGGTGCCCGGTGCCGAGCCGATCTCCGCGCAATGCAGCACCTGGACCGAGTCCACCACCAGCACCCGGGGCGCGCGGCGCAGGGCGGTGGCGCAGATGGTCTCGACCGCGGTCTCGGCCATGATCTCCAGGTCGCCGAGGGGCAGCTCGAGGCGGCGGGCGCGCAGCGCCACCTGCTGGGGGGATTCCTCGCCGGTGACATAGAGCACCGGCTGGCGGGCGCCGAGCTGGGTCAGCACCTGGAGCAGCAGGGTGCTCTTGCCGGCGCCGGGTTCGCCGCCGATGAGCACGCAGGAGCCCACCACCAGGCCGCCGCCGAGCACCAGGTCGAGCTCGGCAAAGCCGGTCGAGAGGCGCGGCTGGGCGGCGACCTCGACCTCGGCGAGGCGGGTTACCTGGCCGTCGGCGGCCCCGGCGAAGCCGCGCTCGCCGCCGCCCGCAGCAGGCATACGGAATTCACTCAGCGTGTTCCAGGCCCCGCAGTCGGCGCACTGGCCCTGCCACTTGCCATGCTCAGCGCCGCAGTCGCTGCACACATAGGCATTGGCCGGTCGTTTCGCCACGTCGCATCCCCCTGCTGTGGCCGGTCATCCTAGCAGCTCGGCCGGGGCGGCCGCGGCGGGCCATCTGCTACAGTGGCGGCCATGTCGCTGATCCCCGAAAAACCCCTGCTGTTCTTTCCCCATGTGGCGGTCGCCCTGGGCCTGCACGAGGCGATCCTGCTGCAAGCCCTGAAGGAGATCGCCGCCCACCAGGTGGGGGAGGAGCGCAACGGCTTCGTCTGGCACGAGATCCCCGGCGCCACCCTGCTCGGGCTGCTGCCGTTCTGGGGCGAGGCCGAGCTGCGCACCCTGACCACCCGGCTGCGCGACCAGGGCGTGCTGCTGGTGGGCAGCGGGCCCCTGAGCGCCACCGGGCGCTGGCGCTTCGCCTTCAACGAGCGCTCGCGGGCCAGCGCCCAACCACTGGCTGCAACCGGAGTGCAGCCGATGCGCGCCGACTGGCAGCCGGAGCGGGATCTGCTGTTGCAGCTCGCCCAGTACGGCATTCCCGCCGAATTCGCCCTGCAGCAGGTGCCCGAGTTCGTCACCTACTGGAGCGAGCGCGGCGAGCCGCGCCACAGCTGGGGAGCCAAGTTCCTCAAGCAGGTGCTGCGCTGCTGGCGCGAGCAGGAGGCGCGCCAGGTGCGCGGCGAGCAACAGCCGATGAGCACCGCCTGGCGGCCCAGCGCCGATGCGGTGGAGATCCTGGTGCGCGCCGGCATCAACCGCCATTTCGTGGACGACGCCGTGCCCGAGTTCATCCTCTACTGGCGCGACCGCGGCACCTTGTCGAGCACCTGGAACTCCCAGTTCGTCCAGCACGTGCGCCGCCAGTGGGCGCGCTATACGACGACGCTGGCCAAGGACAGCGCGCCGCGAGCGATGGCGCCGAACTGGCGGCCCGACGCCGACGTCTACGACGTGCTCGCCTTGGCCGGCATCGGCCGTGGCTTTGCCGAGCAGCTGGTGCCCGAGTTCGCGCTCTACTGGGCGGAGACCGGCGCGGTGCTCAACACCTGGAACACCAAGTTCCTGCAATACGTCAAACGCCAGTGGGCCTTCAGCAATCAAGTGACGGAAGGGCAGCATGGAAACCGGAGAACGCCTGGCCAAGCGGGCAGCACGCGAGCTCGCGACCTCCTCGAAGAACTCGGCGATCGCAGCTGGGCCGGTTGAGCGGCCACTGCCGCCGGCGGAGCTGGTCGATGCCATCAATCAAATCTTCGCGCTGTTCCGCATCAACTATCACAACCAGTTCTACAGCGCCTTTGCCGACACCAGCCTGCTCGATCAGGCCAAGCGGCTGTGGCTGGAGAGCCTCCGCCACCTGCCGCCCGGGGTGCTGCTGGTGGCGGCGCGCGCGCTGATCGAAGCCGAACCCTATCTGCCGACCCTGAGCCGGATGCTGGCCGCCTGCGACGAGCAGCTCGCCGCCCTGGGCCTGCCCACGCCGCGCGCGGCCTATCGCGAGGCCTGCAATGCGCCGAGTCCCAAGGCGGCGCATGACTGGTCGCACCCGGCGGTCTATCACGCCGGCCGCGCGCTGGGCTGGGACCGGCTGCGCAGCGCGCCGGAGCGGGACTCCTGGCCCGAGTTCCAGCGCCACTACCGCGACTGGTGCCGCCGCGCCCTGAGCGGCGAAATCCTGGCCCTGCCCGCGGCACCGGCGCCGGCGGCGGCCGTCCCGGTCGACCGCGCCGAGGGCCACCGCCGGCTGCAGGCGCTGCGCCGGGAGCTGGAGTCTTGACCGCGGCAGCAGCGGCCACGCCCAGCCCGCTGCACAGCAGCACCGCGCGGCGCATGGCCAAGACCATCTACAACGGCTTTCACAGCTATTTCGCCGATTTCCAGAACCTCACCCTGGGCGCCAAGGCGCGCTTCGAAAAGGCCCACTGGCACGCGGTGCAGCACG
>JADLCO010000072.1 GCA_020847115.1 Pseudomonadales bacterium
CCCCCGACCTGCTGATTACAAGTCAGCTGCTCTACCAACTGAGCTACGCCAGCGAGACACAGGCAAAACGGACGCGCGATTTTAGGGGAAGCCGCGCGGGGAAGCAAGCTCCTTATCCGCGCGAGCGCCCGCCACCCGGAGGCCGAAACAGACAAGGCCGGGGCGATACCCCCCCGGCCTTGCCACAGGAGGAACGCCAGCGTCAGGCTGCGCTGGACATAACGGCGGCTTTGCCGTGACGCAGCAGCTTGCCGGGAATGGCGCCGGTGCAGACACCATCCACGAAAGTCAATTCGCCATTGACCATGATGTAGCGGTAACCTTCGGCCTTTTCGACATAGCGCCACTCATTGCCGGGCAGATCGTGGACGATCTCGGTGGGCAGCATGCGCAGGTTCTCGAAATCGTAGATCACGATATCCGCCGCGCGGCCCACCTCCAGCGTACCCCGATCGCTGAACCCGGCCGCCATGGCCGGCAGCGCCGACAACCGGTAATGGGCCTCTTCGAGCGTGTAGGAGCCGCGCTCCCGGACAAGGTCCTGCAGCATGTTGGTCGGATAGCGACCAAAGTTCAGGAACTTGGTGTGCGCACCGCCATCCGACACTCCCGGGACGGTCCACTCGTTCTCCAGAACTTCGTTGAGCAGGTCTTCACGGTAGTTGAACGGCACTACATAGAACACCGTCTGCAACTGCTCGCTGATGGCCAGATCGAGCATTGCATCCGCCGGGTGGCGGCCCATGGCCGGCCCAAGCTGCGCAATGGTCAAGCCGACATATTTCTGGTTTTCGGGGTTGACCACCGAATCCACGACAATCTCGGCAACCGGGCCGCTGACAAACGGTGCACTTCCGAAGTCATAGTCGTCCCTCACCGCCTTGCGCAGCGCGGGATCCTGCATCTTGCTGATGCGGGTCGCGACGTCGCCAATCGTGACATCGCGCCAAGCGCCGTTGCCATCGAACAGGTTGAAGTTATCCAGCTTGAAGCGCATGTCATTCGGTGTGGTGATGGCCTGCATCCAGATGTTCAACCCTTTCTCGCGCGCTTCGTTGACCCATTTGAGCATCCGGCGATGCTGATGCGGGTGGCGTTCGTTGACCTGTACCGCGTTCCACAGTACCGCCGCATCGGACGCCTCGGCCAGCTTCAATCCGAAGTCCAGGTCGGCAGTGAATTCATTCTTGGCCTGGGTAAGCTGGATGAAGCCCTTGCCACGCTTCTTGAGGATGCGCGCGAAAGCGAGACAGAGCTCGTCGGACATGGTGTCCGTCGGCATGGGCGTGCCATCGTAATCGCGCTGTACGGAAGTGAAGCCATCGCCCAAGCGCTGCATCGAGAAACCGACGCCGCCAGCATCAAGCGATTCCTCCATCAACCGCAGCATCTCCTTGAGCTCGCGCTCATCGGGATCACGGGATTTGGCCGCCTCTACACCCATGACATAGATCATCAGCGGGTTCAGCGGCACGAAGCTCATCACGTTGATGCCCTTGGGGCGACGGTCGATGGAATCCAGCCACTGCGGAAAGGTCTCCCAGTCCCAATCCATGCCTGCCTTCATGGTCGCCAGCGGAATCGCCTCGACGCGCTCCATCGACAGCATCGCCCGCTCGCGCTGCTCGGGGTGGGTGGGTGCGAACCCGAACCCGCAGTTGCCAATGGCGACCGAAGTCACCCCATGCCAACTGGAACAGCTGAGGTAGGGATCCCAGAGCAGCTGCCCATCATAATGCGTGTGCAGATCGACGAACCCGGGTGCGACCACCAACCCCCGGGCATCGATTACTTTCTCGGCGGTGTGCTTGGCCAGCCCACCGGCGGGCGCCACCGCCGCGATCAAACCTCCCTTGATGGCGATATCGCCCGCAAAGCGCTGTCGGTTGCGGGTGCCATCCACAATGGTTCCGCCTGTGATGATCGTATCGAAGTCAGTCATGATATCCCCCAAGGTTATTGATTCGCCAGATTGATCATTACCAGAGATTATATTTGTCTCATTTAATCCATTCTGTCGCAAAAAATCCAGCGCATTTGGCGACAAAAAATAACCTTGAACCCGGAATCGGTTCTGGGGTGGCAGTGTCGTCGCGGAGCAAGGGGCGACCCGCGGCGGAGATTGGCGCCGGGGAGCCAACCCATGATCCCTCCACCACCGCGGGCTCGAAGCTCAACCGCCAGTCAGGCGCTGGCCTTGGCTCGCCAGCCCGGAGGCTCGCAAGACCACTGATGCAGTTCCGGCAACACTTCCCGGCTGAACAGCCGCATGCTGCGCTCTGCATAGTCGAACGGCATGCCGCCAAAACTGAAGGAGACATTGAGATTCATCGGCCCGGCCATCTCCCGGACCCACTCGAGGCGACGCAGGATCTGCTCGGGGGTGCCATGCACCTGGTTGTTGGTGAATAGTTCCGCCACCGATTCGCGGCCACGATTGCGCATGATCGCGGCGCTCTTGGCATAGAAGTCGTAGACCTTCTTGTCGCTGAAGTGCGTACCATCCATCTCGTAGTGATCGAGGGCGGAGATCCAGTAATCATGCATATATTTGTGTGCCATCGCTTCGGCGCGCGCCTCGTCCTCGTCGCACACGCAGAAGATGTTGGCGATGATGGGTGGCGGCTCCTTGCCTTGGGATTTGCGATACCGTGCGCGGTAGCGCTCTACATCCTTGGCACGACTCTCCCAGGGCGAGATCGCGAAAATCATCATTGTGGCGCCGAGGTCGGCGACCACGTCTGCCGAGTCCGGCGACTGACACGCCATGTACAAGCGGTCCTTGAACGGCTTGAACGGCCGCGGTCTGAGCTCGCGTCGCTCCTGCTTGAAGTATTTGCCGTCGTACTCGATGATCCCGGTCTCCAGCCCCTGAATGATGATCTGCGCTGCCTCGTCGAAGCGGGCGCGGGATTCTTCCATGGGAATGCCGAAACCGTCGTACTCCACCCGGCCGATGCCGCGCCCGAACCCCATCAGCGCCCGGCCGTCGGAGAGATTGTCGAGCATCGCCATCTCTACCGCGGTCCGACCGGGATCCTTGTGCCAAGGCAGGATCAACACCGCGGTGCCGAGTTTGATGCGCTGGGTCCGACCCGCCATGTAGGCGAGGAATTCGGTCACACTCGGGCACATGGTGTAATCGGTGAAGTGGTGTTCGGCCGCCCAGATCGAGTCGAGCCCGAGCGGCTCCACCAGATCGCAGATGCGCAGATTCTGTTTGTACACCTCCAGGTCGGTCAGGTTCTGGCCCAGGCCCGCCTGGAATACGCTCAGCATGCCCACATCCATCGTCTTGCTCCTCATGGCAGATGAAAAAGAGCCGGCACGGAAAGGCCGGTATATTTGCAGGTCAGGCGCCGGACTCTACTGCCACTGCCGGCTCGACTCAAGCACCGGAGTTATGATGAGCATGCTCGACACTGACCCTACCCCACACCCCCTGGCAGCGCGCTGCGCCCAGCTGCTGCAGGCGCGCCGCCAGACGGTAGCCGGGTGTGCATCCTCCGCCGGCGGCCTGATCACGGCGACCCTGGTTGCGGTTCCCGGGTGCTCGGCGTTCTTTGTCAGCGGCTGCGTGGCCTATGCCCCGGAGGCGCGCGAGTACCTGCTTGGCATGCGCCCCGAGGCATTGGGAGATCTGCGACCCTGTACCGAAGCTTATGCGCTATTGTGCGCCCGGCAGCTGCGGGCCAGGTTGGGCTGCGACTGGGCACTGGCGGAAACCGGTGCGACGGGACCGACCCCCAACCCTTATGGTGACCCCCCGGGCCGCGCCTGCCTGGCAGTGGTCGGGCCGGTGGAGCGCACGCTCGCCATCGCCACCGGCGACGACCGCCGCGCCGCCAACATGGCGGCATTCGCCAACGCGGCGCTCGGCCTCTTCGCCGATGCGCTGAGCGCGGCCGTCAGTTGAGCACTCGATAGCCGCGGCCACGGAGGCAGTTCTTCACCACCCGGTCGCGCTCCCGCAGTCCCGACCCGACGCCCTTGGCGCCACCGACCACGCCACCGACGCCGGCGGCACGCTCCGCGGTGTGGTGATCACCGGCGATCGCACCCACCGCGCCCCCGATCACCGCGCCGGCCACGGCGCCACCCGCGGCCCGGCGACCGACCCTGACCTCATCGGCATAGCCCTCGCAATCCGCCAAATCCTGGCGATAGGCGTGCCGGTCGATACCCTGCATATCGACGATCACCCGGTCCTCGCCACGCCGTTGACCGGCGCAGCCTGCGGTTAGCGCCAGCAGTCCCACGGTCATCGCCAAGTACAATCCCGTTCGCATCTGTAGTTACCTTCGTTTGGGCGAACGCCCATTGATTCCACGGAATCTGCAACGCCTTGCACCGCGACGCGGTTGACGTCTGCGCGTGGTCCGCTAGGCTTTAGGCCGCAGTTTCGCTAGGCACGCGCCCATGAAGATCGGGGTCCCCCGCGAAATCAAGGCCGACGAATACCGCGTCGCGCTGACGCCCGCAGGGGCGGCGGCCCTGGTCCGCGGCGGCCATCGGATCGCGATCGAAACCGGCGCCGGCGTGGGTTCCGGCTTTGCCGACGCCGACTACGAGGCTGCAGGCGCTCACTTGGTCGACCAAGCGACCGCTTGGTCGACCGACCTCGTAGTCAAGGTCAAGGAACCGATCCCCGAGGAATACCCCCGGCTGGGCACGCAACTGCTGTTCACCTACTTGCACCTGGCCGGCGCCGACCCGCTGTTGACTCGCACCCTCCTGACCGGTGGTACCACTGCCATCGCCTACGAGACGGTGGAGGATGCCAACGGCCGGTTGCCGCTACTTGCACCCATGAGCGCGGTGGCCGGCCACATGGCCATCACCATGGGCGCTTATCACTTGGCGCGTCCCGTGGGCGGCCGCGGTCTGCTGCCGGGGCGCCTGTTCGACAGCCGGTTTGGCAAAGTGGTGGTAATCGGCGACGGCGTGGTCGGCCGGCACAGCGCCCGGGCGGCGGCCCGGCTGGGCGCCGAAACCCTGGTACTGGGCGGCGGGCGGGTATCGCAACCCGAACTCGCCGCCTTTATCGGCGCAGAATTCCATCTGCTGGCATCGACCCCGGACACCGTGGCCCGGGAAATCGTCGATGCCGATCTGGTGGTTGGGGCGGTGCTGGCGCGGGGTGCTCGGGCGCCTTGCGTGATCACCGAGGACATGGTGCGCACCATGCAACCGGGGTCGGTGATCGTCGACGTCAGCATCGACCAGGGCGGCTGCGTCGAGACCTCCCGGCCCACGACCCATCACGAGCCGGTGTTCGAGCGCCATGGTGTGATCCACTACTGTGTAGCCAACATGCCCGGCGCCTACCCGAGGCTCTCGACCCTGGCGCTGACGGACGCGACGCTGCCTTATGTGCTGCGCCTCGCCGACCAGGGTCTCGCCGCGCTGCGCGACGACCCGGGCTTTGCCAAGGGACTCAACATCGCGGACGGCCGGGTCACCTGCCGCGCGGTGGCCGAGGCGCTCAGTCTGGTCGAGCGCTACGAAGCCTGGTCTTGAACCCTAACCCAGCAGCTCGGCCAGGAACGCTCTCAGGCCGGCTTCGCCACGCTCCTCCCAGGCCGCCAGGGCGGCCGTGCCGATGATGGCGATATCGGCGCGGCCGCGCAGGAAGTCGATATCCTCCCGGCTGCTGACGCCAAAGCCGACGCCGACCGGCACCTGGGTCACGCGGCGGCAGCGCGCGATGAAGTCGCTGAGCTCCGCGTCCATTGCCGTCTTGCTGCCGGTGACGCCCTTGCGCGCCACCGCATACACGAAGCCGCGCGCGGCCGCGCCGAGCTGCGCCAGGCGGGCCTCGGTATTGGTCGGCGCCAGCAGCAGGATGGGGTCGAGATCCCGCGCGGCAGCGAGGCGGCGCAGCTCGCCGGATTCTTCCAGCGGCAAATCGGGCACGATCAGGCCCGCACCGCCTGCCGCGGCGAGCTGTTCGATGAAGGCGGCCTCGCCCATTTTGAAGACGGTGTTGTAGTAGCCCATCATCAGCAGCTTGAAGGGAAAGCGCTGCGCGGCGCGCGCCATGAAGGCGAAGCAGTCGCGGGTGTGAGTGCCGTGCTCGATGGCGAGCTGGTTGGCGCGCACGAACCGGGGCCCGTCTGCCGAGGGCTCGGAAAACGGAAATTGCAGCTCGACCAGGTCGACGTCGAATTCGGCCATCACCTCCAGCGCGCGCAGGTTCTCCTCGAACGAGGGATAGCCGCACACCACATGGGTCATGACCAATAGCGGCTTGCGCGCCAGACGTTCGCGCAGATAGGACTCAAGCGCCATATTGGTCCGCCTTGGCCCGGATGAATTGTTTCCAGGCGCGATCGTCGATGGCGTCGGCCACGGTGAAGATATCCTTGTCGCCACGACCGGACTGGTTGATCAGGATGATCTCGTCACGCCCCATGGCCGGTGCCTCGGCGATGGCGCGGGCAAAGGCATGGGTGCTCTCCAGTGCCGGGATCAGGCCCTCGGTGCGCATCACCAGGCGCAGCGCCTCGCGCACTTCGTCGTCAGTGGCCGCCTCAAAGCGCACCCGCTTCTGCTCCCACAAATAGGCGAGAATCGGATTGACGCCAATATAGTCGAGGCCGGCGGCGATGGAGTGGGTCTCCAGCATGTTGCCATCCTCGTTTTGCAGGAAGTAGGTCTTGTAGCCCTGGGCGACGCCCAGGCTGGCATCCGGATAGGCGAGCCGCGAGGCATGGCCGCCCGGCCCGGGGCCGAAGCCGCCGGCCTCGCAGCCGACCAGCTCGACACCGGCGTCATCGAGACAGCCCTGGAAGATGCCCATGGCATTGGAGCCACCGCCGACGCAGGCGTAGACTCGATCGGGCAGGCGGCCCGCGTTTTCCTGAATCTGCTCGCGCGCCTCGAGGCCGATGATCGACTGGAAGTAGCTGACCATCTCCGGAAATGGGTGCGGTCCGCAGGCGGTGCCGAGCACATAGTGGGTGTCGGCCATGTTGGTCACCCAGTCGCGCAGGCACTCGTTGATGGCGTCCTTGAGGGTGCGCTGGCCATCCTCGACCGCGACCACTTCGGCGCCCAGGTTTTCCATCCAGAACACATTGGGTCGCTGTCGCGCCACGTCCACCGCGCCCATGTAGATTTTGCACCGGAGCCCGAAGCGGGCGGCCATGGTGGCGGTGGCGAAACCGTGTTGCCCGGCGCCGGTCTCGGCGATCACCCGGGTCTTGCCCAGGCGCTTGCAGATCAGGCCCTGGCCCATGACGTTGTTGATCTTGTGCGAGCCGGTGTGGTTGAGATCCTCGCGCTTGACATAGATGCGCGCGCCGCCGAGGTGGCGGGAGAGATTCTCCAGATAGGTGACCGGCGTCGGCCGCCCGGAGTAGGAGCGCATCACCGCGCGGAATTCTTCCCAGAATGCCGGATCGGCCTTGCAGGCGCGGAAACACTCGCGCAACTCATCGATCGTCGAGGTGAGGATTTCCGGCAGGAAACAGCCCCCGTAGGTACCGTAGTAGCCTTCCCGGCCGGGGGCAAAATCGAACAGGGACATGGCGGACAGGGCCGTCGCGCAAGGGGCGCTCATGGTAGCCAAGGGGGCTGACGCCAACAAGCGAAGCCGGCTGCTGCGCCGCGCTCACCTTCGCCATGGCCCCCGGGCCAGCAAAAGCAGCCGGGGCAGTTCAAAGCTCCGGTTTGATCAAGCCGGCGGCCAGCAGAACGCCACGCCCTCGCCGATCCAGCCGTTGGCGATCATGTGGCGGTAGGTGTCGACGCTGGCGACGAAGCGGTGGTTGCTGTCCGCTTGGCGAAGCGGTCGTTGTACAGCCGCCATACCGGCGTGGTGCCGGGATAGCAGGAGCTCTTGGTCGGCACCAGGGCGCGGAAGGCGATGCCCTCGTAGGTCCAGCCTGACCCGGGCTGCTTCAGCATTTCACACTCGCCGGCGCCGGCGGTGTAGAAGTGCGAATTCACCAGTGACGAATAAAAGCGGCAGATGGGCTGGGCGGCGGCCGGTGCCGGACCATCCGCGGGCCAGGCATGGAAGCCCTCGTCCACTATCGCCCAACCGCCACCCCCACCGCGTCGGAGGCACCATTTGGAGTCCGACCCCGGCCGAGCGCCCTATTCCCCGCACAGCCATTTGCCGCCGCGCCCCCACGGGTCTAGGATCGGACGCAACGGATCGCAGCAGGGGGACCCGAAGATGATCATCCGCGACAAGTTCTATATCGATGGCGCCTGGGTGGCGCCCGCCGGCACCGGCACGCTGGAGGTGATCGACGCCTCCACCGAGGAGGTGATGGGCAGCGTGCCCGCGGGCACCGAGGCCGACGCCGACCGTGCGGTCGCGGCCGCGGCGCGGGCCTTCGAGACCTGGGGCCTGACCGGCGCGGAGGAGCGCCGCGCGCTGCTGGTCAAGCTGCGCGACGGCCTCGCCAAGCGGGTCGATGAACTCGGCGAGATCATGGCCCACGAGGTGGGCATGCCGCTCACCATGAGCAAGAACATCCAGGCCGGGCTGCCGCTGGTGAGCCTGGAGAACTTCATCAAGATCCTTGGCGACTACCGGTTCGAGGAGCGCATCGGCAACTCGTTGGTGGTCAAGGAGCCGGTGGGCGTGGTGGCGGCGATAACGCCCTGGAACTACCCGCTCCACCAGATCATGGCCAAGCTCTGCCCGGCGCTCGCCGCGGGCTGCACCCTGATCGTCAAGCCCAGCGAGGTGGCGCCGCTCGCCGCCTTCGTGCTGGCCGAGGAAGTGGATCGCGCCGGCTTTCCGCCCGGCGTGTTCAATCTGATCACCGGCCTGGGACCGGTGGTGGGCGAGGCGCTGGCCCGCCATCCGCAGGTGGACATGGTGTCCTTCACCGGCTCCACGCGCGCCGGCAAGCGGGTCGCCGAGCTGGCGGCGCAGACGGTCAAGAAGGTGGCGCTGGAGCTGGGCGGCAAGTCGGCCTCGATCATTCTGGACGACGCCGACCTCGAGGACGCGGTGCGCGGTACCGTCAACGACTGCTATTTCAACAGCGGCCAGACCTGCTCGGCCCACACCCGCATGCTGGTGCCCCGCGCGGCCTACGAGCGCGCCGCGAAGAAGGCGCGCGAGGTCGCCGAATCCTTCACCCTGGGGCCGTGCACCGATCCCAAGGCCAAACTCGGGCCGCTCATTTCCAAGACCCAACAGGAGCGGGTGCGGGGCTACATCCGCAAGGGTATCGAGGAGGGCGCGGAGCTGATCACCGGTGGGCCCGATCAGCCCGAGAACCTGCCCGTGGGCTATTTCATCAAGCCCACGGTGTTCGGCAAGGTGGATTCGAAGATGACCATCGCCCAGGAGGAGATCTTCGGTCCGGTGCTCAGCATCATCCCCTACGACAGCGAGGAGGACGCTATCCGCATCGCCAACGACACACCCTACGGCCTCTCGGGCGGCGTGTGGTCCGGCAGCGAGGACCACGCGCGCGCCGTGGCGCGGCGCATCCGTTCCGGTCAGGTGGTCATCAACGGCGGAGATTTCAACATGATGGCGCCGTTCGGCGGCTACAAGCAGTCCGGCCACGGCCGCGAACACGGGCCTTATGCGCTGGACGAATACCTGCAAACCAAAGCGTTGCAGATGTGAACGCGACGGATCGGCCCCGCGGGGTCGGCCCGTTACCATACCGCGCGAATCTCGTCGTCCAACGTCCGATGCGAATCGACCTCCACTGCCATTCCACCGCCTCCGACGGCAAGCTCGCGCCAGTGGCGCTGGTGCAGCGCGCCTGCGCGCGCGGCGTGGAGGTGCTCGCGATCACCGATCACGACAGCATCGCCGCCTATGCCGAACTGGGCGCGCGGGATGAGGCCGCCGGCCTGCGCCTGGTGCCGGGCATCGAGCTCTCCGCCCACTGGCGCGGCCAGACCATCCACGTGGTCGGCCTCAACCTCCAACTCGGCAGCGGCGCCATCCAGGAAGCCGTCGCCGTACAGCGCGGGGCGCGGCTGCGGCGGGCCCTGGCCATCGCCGAGCGCCTGGCGCGCAAGGGTCTGGGCGATCTCACCGCCGCGGTGGCCGAATTGGGCCAACGGATCAGCGTCGGCCGGCCGCATATCGCCGAGCTGCTGGTCGATCGCGGCCAGGCGCGCTCCACCGACGACGCCTTCCGCCGGTATCTGGGCAGCGGCCGCATCGGCGATCTCAAGGATGAATGGGCGCCGCTGGCGCAGGTCGTCGCCTGGATCCGAGACGCCGGCGGCAGTGCGGTGATCGCCCATCCGGAGAAATACGAGCTGACCCGCACCCGGCTGCGCGAACTGATCGCCGACTTCCGCACCGCCGGCGGCCATGGCCTCGAAGTGGTGTCCGGCCGCCAGCAGGAACACGAATCCCGCCAGCTCGCCAGGCTCTGTGCCGACGCCGGGCTCGCCGCCTCCACCGGCTCGGATTTCCACCAGCCCGACCAGTACTGGGCAGAACTCGGCAGCCAGCCGGACCTGCCCGCCGGCTGCACGCCGGTCTGGGACCGCTGGTGAGCGGCGGCGGATGAAACGGCTCGGATTGCTCGAAACCGACATCCTCGAGGCAGATCTGGCCGCGGATTTCCGCTCCTACGGCCACATGTTCGCGCGCTACTTCAACCGCCTCGGCGGCGGGAATCATCCCCGCCCGCTCCGCGCCGGCTACAACCCCAGCTCCGCCCAGATCGCGTCCACCCGGGCCTTGACCGCCGCGTCCATGGCGATCGGCCGGCCCCACTCGCGGGTGGTCTCGCCCGGCCATTTGTGAGTGGCGTCGAAGCCGACCTTGGAGCCGAGGCCGGAGACCGGCGAGGCGAAGTCGAGGTAGTCGATGGGGGTGTTTTCCACCAGCACCAGATCGCGCGCCGGGTCCATGCGCGTGGTCAGGGCCCAGACCACGTCGCGCCAGTCGCGGGCATTCACGTCGGCGTCGGTGACCACCACGAACTTGGTGTACATGAACTGGCGCAGGAACGACCACACACCGAACATCACCCGCTTGGCGTGGCCGGGATACTGCTTGCTCATGGTCACCACCGCGCAGCGGTAGGAGCAGCCTTCGGGCGGCAGATAGAAATCCACGATTTCCGGAAACTGTTTTTTCAGCACCGGCACGAACACTTCGTTCAGCGCCACGCCGAGGATCGCGGGTTCGTCCGGCGGCCGGCCGGTGTAGGTACTGTGGTAGATCGGGTCGGTGCGGTGGGTGATGCGGTCGATGGTGAACACCGGAAAGCGCTCGACCTCGTTGTAGTCGCCGGTGTGGTCGCCGAACGGGCCTTCGTCGGC